>NZ_VHLB01000004.1:0-187716 GCF_006547365.1 Myxococcus sp. AB056
CTCGCTGATTCGTTACAGTGCTGCCGGCTGCGCTTCGCAGCGCGACCTGGCTGGCACCGTCTTAAGAAATTGACTGCGGTTTCCGCAATCTAGCTTCTTCTTGGGCTTGCTATTTGGTTTTCAAAGACCGAGTCGCTTGTCTTGCCAGCGACTTCCTGCTACCGTCTTCTTCGTTGCTGCCTCGCCGTCTTTTTCTGCCCGGCGGGGTGTCAGCTTCTATTTCAGTTCGGCGTCTTCTGTCAAGCTGCTGTTTTCGCCGTCCTGCTGGCTTCCGGAGTCTTCAGCGCCGCCCAGTGGCTTCCGCTGATTTCCTCCAGAGGGGCGCGGCTTCTACCGCTTCGCCGCCCTCCCTGTCAACCGCTGCTTCGTTGACTCCCTCGACTCGTCCGCCCTTTCCTTCCGGGCTTCTTCGTCGGGGCGCGGCTTGTACCACCGCCGCGTCTCCTGTCAACTCGCTGCGTTGACTGCCGTATTCCGTATTGTCGTACTGACTCGCTCGAAGTGCCTTCCGCGCCAGTGCGCGGGCTTCTTTGCGAGGGGCGCGGCTTCTATCACCGCCGCGTTGAGGGTCAACAAACTTCGTCGGCCCGTTCTTCCCGATCGTCTCCTGGGTGACGGGCACCGAGGCGGCGAGCAGGGGTTCACTTACTAACGCGCCGCTTCCTGCACGTCAATGGATCTTGATCGGCGTCGTACCCCAGCGTCCGCCCCTGCGGGTTCAACGCACCTTCATTGGTGACAACCCAGGTCCCGGGGAAGAGCATTCCACCTGAAAAATCCGGAGTTTACCGCTCGGAGAGCAGCCGGCCCTTCAAGTCAGGGCGCGCGATCCTGGCGTTCAGGGCTTCTAGCGACGGTCATTGTCAGCCCGCCATGACGTCCCGAAGAGCCAGTCTGCAAACGGGAACGAGATGTTGAAGTTGTGGCGCTGCATCTTCGAAGGGTCGTGATGGGCTTCGTGGTGGCGGCGCAGCTGCCGCATCAGCGCGAGCCGGGCCACCAGGTGCTCGGGCGGCAGGTGGTGGCAGAAGTGCAGCCACTCGTACGTCAGGTAGTACCCGACCGCTGATGCGACGAAGAGCCACCCCACGTTCGGCGAGATGAGGACGAAGCACAGCGCCCCCAGTGGCGCGGCGATGGCGCCCAGGAAGAACAGCAGCAATACCGGGGGAAAGAGCACCATCTTCACGTCCCGAGCGGACTCGTAGGCCAGGGCCTCGTGCGTGAAGAAGCGGTGGTGCTGCTCGGTGTGCCGCTGGAAAAGAAGGCCCAGCCCTCGCCGGCGGTGGTGCATGGGCCCTCGGTGCCCCAGGAACTCCACCACGTTGCCCAGCAGGAAGACCGCGGGCAGCGTCAGCCATTCCAGGGGTCGCCTTCCCTCCAGGAGGGACACGGCGAAGCCGATGACCGCCAGCGAGCCCAGGCTCGTGAAGACGAAGTGCGCGCGCCCGGAGTAGTGGGGGCTCACGTGCTTGCGCCGATAGTCCTCGCGGAATCGCGCCACGCGCTCGGGGATGGAGCGCGTGGCCCTGGCGGCTTCGGCCATCCTGTCATCCTGACTAGCCCTTCTGGCGGGCCTTCACTTTCTGGAGCTTCTTCATCCGGTCCAGGATGAGCGTGCGCTTGAGGCTGGACAGGTGGTCCACGAAGACGTGCCCGTCGAGATGGTCGATTTCATGCTGCAGCACGTGCGCGAGCCGGCCTTCCGCCTCGAGTTCATGCCATTCGGCCGACTTGTCCTGGTAGCGCACCTTCACCTTGTGGAAGCGCGGGCACTTCTCCCACTCGCGCGGGACGGACAGGCAGCCCTCTTCCATCGTCACCGGCTCTTTCTTCTCCAGAATCTGCGGATTGACGATTTCGAAGAAGGTGCCGTCCTCCCGACCCACCAGCGCCACGCGCAGGGATTCGCCGACCTGGTTGGCGGCGATGCCGATGCCTTCGGCTTCCTTCATGGACTCGGCCATCTGCTCCAAGAGCTTCTCGAGCGGGGGGCCGAAGTCAGTCACGGGCTTGGTGGACGAGGTGAGGACCTTATGGGGCCAGATGACGATGTCGCGAGCCATGGGCCGCAATCTGCCATGCACGCCTCCTCAGCGCCGCCCGATTCCGCATGGCAACGGTCCACCGGTTCACACGACGGCCCTCCCCCACCGGGCCCGTTCTCCGCCGGTCCAAGGCAACGCCCGGCCCCATCGTGGCGCGCGTCAGGACCTCCCGCTCCCCATTGAAGCCATCCGTCCAGCCCCAGCCGGACGCCTGTTCCCGCCGGCCCCCCATGCGGGGTGTTCGCTCGAGCGGAACATCCCCAGCTTCACCCTCCGAGCGAGGCCATCCGGACAGTTGGCGCGTCTTCACTGACAGGTCTGCTACACCTGTCCCATGCACCCGCACGCCCAACTCATCACCGACTTCTACTCAGCGTTCCAACGCCGGGATGCCCAGGCCATGGCCGCCTGCTACCACCCAGAGGTGGAGTTCTCTGACGCCGCCTTCGTCGGACTCCGTCGCCGGGAGCCCGGAGCCATGTGGCTCATGCTCTGCGAGCGCGGCAAGGACCTGGAGGTCACCTTCCGAGACGTGCAGGCCGATGACCACCGGGGCCGCGCCCACTGGGATGCGACCTACACGTTCAGCGGCACCGGCAGGAAGGTGCTCAACCGCATCGATGCCGAGTTCGAGTTCCGCGACGGCAAGATTGTCCGGCACCGCGACCACTTCGACTTCTGGACCTGGTCCCGTCAGGCGCTGGGCCCCACCGGGCTGGTGCTCGGGTGGACGCCCCTGTTGAAGAAGAAGGTCCAGTCGAAGGCCCGGAAGTCCCTGGACATCTTCATGCGCGAGCGTGGCATTCCCCAGGAGTGAGGAGAACGCATGGCACCGCCCGTTAGTGAGCGCCCGCCAGTGGAGGCCCTGGACCTCTGGCTTCTGGAGGCCGCCATGGAGCTGCCCACGCCCCTGCACATGCTCGTGGAGCCGAACCCGCACATCGCGCTCAACATGGCGGACGATCCGCGGCTGTACCGGGAGGAGCTGTGTGAGCGGCTGTCGCTGCTCGCCGAGCGCGGACTCATTCGCGTCCACGCGCTTCCGGACGGGCTGCAGGAGCTGTTCTCCCCCGAGGAGATTTCAAGCGCCATCGAGGCCCGGCAGTCCCGCACTCCCTTTGGCTATTCGCTCACGGATGCCGGCGGCGTCGTCTGGGAGCATCACGCCAGGCCCGATTGGAGCCGGTTCGTCAACGCGGGGCAGGAGCCCTCCGCCGACGAGGCCCAGGACGCCTGGGTCATCGAGGCCGCGAGCCTTGAAGCCGCGGACGCAGAGTTCCACTTCCATGAGTCACTCGGCGATGTGCATCAGCCGGTGGGCGAGTCGAAACACGGCGAGGTGCTGACGCCGTGGCAGGTGACGTACTGGAAGACGCTGCCTCACGGATACCGGCTCCGGTACGTCACCGTGCCGCGCCCTGCCGACCCGAACCGGAAAAGGAGCGTGCCTTCCCGACCGCCTTGGTACACACGCGTCTGGCTGTGACACCGCGCCCGCGCGCTCACGGCTCCGATTCGGACGTCTCGAGGTGCTGGTACGTCAGCGGGCCGTCCCCCTCGCGGGCCAACTTGGCCGTGCAGCGAACGTTGCCCCGCCAGTCCAGGAGCTGGAGGCCCAACGTGCCGTCCTCGTGCAGCAGCAGCGAGCCATAGCCGTTGTTGCCCAGCTCGGGTCTCAGGTCCGTCCACTCGGGGAAGCGTGCGTGCGACTCCAGGAAGCGCACGGGTGCTGGAGACTTCAGACCCGGCGTCACCGCTCGCACCGGGAGCCCCGCGTGCCCCAGGCTTCCTCCCAGGAACGGGAGCGCGGCGCTCCGGTCGAACAGTGCTCCGTAGGGCGTGGCGCCCCAGAACCACACGTCGACCTGTGCGCGCTCGACCGCCAGTTCCCGGAGGTCTTCCAGCAAACCGGCGTGCCTTGCTTCTCCGTATCGGTAGGGCGCATCGTGGCTCAGGAAGATGTTCGTTGCGCCTCGCTGGCGACCCTCCTTCAGCACTGACTCCAGCCAACTCAGGAGCGCGGGGTCCTGGTGCCGTCCTGGTTCGAAGTACGCGGTGTCCAGGCCGATGAGTTGGAAGCGCTCCGAGGCCAGGCAGAAGTAGCTTCCCTCCTGGACTTGCTTCGCTCGTGAGGCGCCTCGCCGCTCGTCCAGGTAGCGGTAGAAGGGCGTGCCTCCGGAGCGCATCTCCGGGCCCGCGTTCAACGTCATCAGCGTTGTGACGGGCAGCATCGGTTCGAGCGGCTCGGCCACGTGCGCGTCGAATTCGCCCCGACGGCCCGCGTAGTACACGCCCCCGAGGTGCACCGCGTACTCCAGCCGCTCGCCTCGCATGATGAGCTGACGGGCCACATAGCGCGCGGGGTATTCGCCCGTGCCGAAGCCTCCGAACAACGCTACCTCCACCGGCCGTCCCGGCGCGGGCTCGCGGAGCTCGTAACGGAAACGGGTGGCGTGATGCGCATCGTCGTGCCGACGGAACTCCGCTCGGTGCCAGCCGCCGTGAAGCCAGGCGCGACCGCTGAACAGGAGCCATCCGCGCAGGTCCGCCACTGGCTCAAAGCGGGTTCGCGAGGAGTCGATGGGGATTTCATTCGTCATCAGCGGGAAGGTGAATTCCGGCGGCAGTGACGCCGAGGCCCGCGCCTGGAATGCCGGTTGCCGCAGGGCTTGGAGCGCGGCTTCGGGCTCGCGCAAGGACTGCTCCAGTTCCTGGAGCACGTACACCAGGGCTCCCTCTGAAACGGGCGCGCCCAAGTCCTGGCAGATGAGGCTCAGGACCTCTTCCGGCTCGCGCAGGAAGCGCTCGCGCAGCGCGCCCAGGTCGTCTGGACCGAGCGGCGGTAACTCCGATACGTCGGCGCTCGCGACTCCGGACGTCGCCTGAGCCGTTACCGCGGCTGAAGGAGCCCGGTACCCGAGTGCCGTGTAGAACTCCATCCGCTTGCGGTCCATGGGCGCATCATCGCCCCTTGGCCCGACGCGGGGAATGCCATGCTCGACACGCTCGTCGGGCCTGGGCCGACGTGGGGATGGCCGAGCCTGCCGCAGGACCGCCACGTTTGCTCATCGGGCCTGGGCAATGAACACAGGGTGGCGCCGTCTACAGCACCCTCCTGTGTCTGGGCAAACCTCTGTCCAGCGCCTGCCCAGTGCCCAGTCCCGTGGATCCAGTGTGGCCGAGTGGCGACTACTTCTTCGCTTTCGCTGCGGCCTCGGCCGCATGCGCTTCCGTCACCTTGCTCGCGTCACGCTGGCGGCCATCACGGTAGGCGTAGAGCGTGTAATACGAACCCGTGGCGTAGCCCGGCAGCTTGCGGGGATTGAAGACGCTGGTGCTCGACACCGAGCCACCCACGAAGCCCTTGGGCACGTCCACCAGTCGCATCGCGCAGCCAGCCAGGACCAGCCCCGCCGCTGGCACGTCGTTGCTCACCAGCGTGCACGTGCCCCGCGCGGTGAAGCGCCCCTCCGGCAGGTTGTAGCGCATGTAGACATTCAGCTGCTGCCCGGCGGGAAAGGCGCTGTCCGTCACCTGGACGCACGCCGTCGCCGAGCCCACGCGCCGGCCGCCCCCGTCCACCACCTTGCCGTCCTTGGGATTGTGCTCTGGCACATACACACTCCCGCCCAGCTTCACGTTCACCTCGAAGGGCGCCGCCGCGCACACCGCTGGGTCCGCAGGGCTCGCCGGGTCCTCCTGCGTGCGGAACTGCATCACCACCTCATTGGCCCCCGCCTGCGCCGACAGCAACAGGACACCCAACATCCCCACCGCACCGCCGAGCTTTCGCGACATGGCGTATCTCCCTCCAGACCGTGAGGGGCTTTTCAGCCCACCGCTTGCACCCCTTCGACGCGCCCCGCGCCAGGGCTACTGCCACGACAGCGTGTATTCGGTGTCGAGCGGCCCCGTCTGCCGGCCGTGCACCTGGACCTGCTTGCCGCCCACCGCCTCGATGACGGCCTGGAGCGTGCCCTCGTGGTAGGCGGGCGGCATGAAGTCCCGCTTCATCGTGAAGATGCCGCTGGTGTCGCCCGTCCACTTCACCGCGCGCTCGCCATAGCTGACCGCCGCGCGGTAACCCGAGTGCAGGTTGCCCACGAGCCGCTTCGGACTGTCCGACGCCAGCAGCAGCAGCGTCTTGCCCGCCGCCGAAGACAGGAAGTCCGTCGTGGCCACCACGCCCATGCGCCGCAGCGCTCCGTCGAAGCCGCCGTGCTCCGGGCCCATCACCTGCGCCGCCGTGAAGGACATCCGCAGGAAGGCGGCCACCGGGTAGTTGAAGAAGTCGATGAAGCGCGTCTCACCACTGGCCGCCAGACAGCGCTCCACCGCCGCGTCCCCTCCCATCGTGCGAACGGCGGACACCACGCCATTGAAGAAGAGCCCGCGGGCCGTGTCGTCTTTCGTCGCCAGCGCCAATCGCGCGTCCAACTCCTTGGCGATATTTGGATCCATCTTGTTCATTACAACCTCACGAGTTGCGCGCCGTAATGGACGTTCGCGCCTACCGCTGCCACCACCACCAGGTCACCACTTCCCAGACGCACGCGTCCTGCTTCCAAGTCTTCAGCCAGAAGGATGAGCATCCCCGCCGCCGACGTGTTGCCGTAGCGGTCCACGTTGCACGCCACCGCCTCACGCGGCAGTCCCGCCCGCTCCACGAAGGCGTCCATCACCCGCTTGTTCGGCTGGTGGAAGTAGTACCGCTCCACCTTCGAACGCAGCTCCGGACGCGGCCCGAGGACGGCGTCGAGGCACTTCTGCATGTACTCTGGATAGCTGCGCGCCACGCGGAAGCCATCCACCACGAAGGCCATGTCCGCCGGGCGCATCCGCCCCGGCTGATACGGCAGCTTCAACAGGCCGCCCCCCTTGCGGATGACCAGGTCTCCGTACGCGTTGCCGGAGAAGGACGCCAGGATACCCTCCGCCCCCGACTCCCCTGGCTTCGACTGGAGCACCACCGCGCCCGCGCCGTCGCCGAAGACATACATGGAGAGGTAGCCCTGCAGCGTCTTCGAGCGGCCCGGCCCGGGCGGCAGCTCGTCCGTGTAGACCTCCCGGTTCACCAGCGGAGACGTGAAGGCAGAGGCCACCACCGCCACCGTGCGGAAGCGCCCTCCGTCCATCATCTTCTTCACCATGTCCAACACGTACGGCGTGCCACCGCAGCCGTCGTCCACCACGAGCCCAAACGCGTCCTCGCGCAGCTCCAGCCGCCGGTGCAGCTCCATGGCGTCGTGGTTGAAATGCGGCGCGTCCGGCGTACACGTCACCACGAAGAGCGCGTCCAACTCCTTGGCATCCACACCCGCCTGGGCGAGCGCCTTCTGGAGCGCCACCTCGCACATGTCCGTGTTGTTGGCCGGGTAGACGTGTCCGTCATTCTCGGGCGGCGGAATCGCCCGGCCCGTGGCCTCGTCGATGTCCCAGAGGAAGCGGCGCTCCCGGATGCCGACCTTCTCCTCGATGCGCTCCGCCGGCCACCCTGGGATGGCCCTGGCGATCCGCTCGTTGCTCACCACGCGTGAAGGAACGAAGGCACCGGCTCCGACGACACAGACATTGGGTGTCATTTAATGGCCCCGTTTTTTCACAGCCTCGCCATATGGGAGGGATTCCCTGGCAACGGGGATTGAGCAGGATTCAGGCCATATACGAAGTCATTGAAACAACTGCCGCTGGCGAATGGGACCGATTCACCCGTGAATCATCCTCCAGTCAATGGTGCGACGAAGCCACTGAGATTACTGGAGATTTCCAGTGCTTCACAAATGAAGCGGCAACCGTTGCGAATGAAGCGCTCCGTCATGAGAATTTCCTCTCAGTGACTGAGCATGTCACCCCAGGTGTCGCCGATGACTTCACTGCACTGTGAAAAGGGCCGCTGCGCGCATGAGTGATTGATGACCCATGCGACGAATCCGGGCGCCGAGCCTCTCACTGGGAGTATCTGGATTGAAGGGCAGATGAGACGGCTGTGCTGAAATCAACACATCGGGAAGGCCGCCCACCCATTGGGGGCGGCCACTCACCGACCTGGCGCGGCTCAGAACGGGATGTTGTCGTCGTCGTTCGGTGGAGGGATGTCGTCGCCGCCGTAGCTTCCGCCTCCGAAGCCACCACCGCCCCGGCCACCACCGTAGCCGCCCTGGTTGCCATAGCCGCCCTGGCTGCCATAGCCACCGTCGCTGCCACCCCCCGCGTCGCCGCCCCGCTGCCGCGCGATTTCCGCCTCGATGGCGGCGAGCAGTTGGCGCTCCTTGTCGTGCCAGCGCGACTTGCTCGCGTCATTCAGCGTGCGGCGCGCGCCGTTGGCGTAGAACTCCAGGTCGCCCATGCTGGCGCCGACAATGGGTCCGCCCTTGCTGCGGCCGTAGTTGGGGAAGACCATTCCATCACCACCACCGCCGCCACCGCTGCTCGCGGGCGCTGAACGCCGCGCTGCCGGGGCCGCCGCGTCCGGCGTGCCACCGATGGACATCTCTCCCAGCGTCAGCGTGAAGCCCTCGCCGCTCTTGAACGCCGTGCCCACACGCACCTGCTCCACCCGCCCGTCGGGACGACGCACCGCCACGGTGACCGGATAACCTTGCTCGCTCATGCCGGGCCGAATCCCATCCCCGCCCCGCCACTGTCAACGGAGACTCGAAGGGGATGTCCGGGAACCGGTCGCTCGTCCGGCCTGCTCGCCGCGCTTCCTGGATTCCACTTGAGCTGCTCGGGCCCGAAGGCCCGAGGGAATCCGCCGAGCGCGGCGCTCGAATCAGAACAGCGAGCCCTGGGAGGAGGAGCGGCCCTTCTTGCGCTTGCCGGCTCCAGCCTTCGCCTTGGTGGTCTTGACCTGGCGCCCACCCTTGGCCGCGGCCTTCTTCGCGGCCGGCGCCTTCTTGGCCACCGACTTCTTCGCGGCGGCCGGGGCCTTCTTCGCCCGTGCGGCCTTCTTCGCGCCCGCGGCCTTCCGACCCGCTGACTTCTTCGCGGCGGCCGGCGCCTTCTCCGCGGCGGGCGGCGGCGGCGCCACCACGGGGGCCGGGGCCTTCTTCCTGGCGCCACCCTCACGCAGCGCCTTGCTGGCGGCGCGGCCACGCGGCAGCGTCACGTCCTCCACCGATTGCGGAAGCGCGTCGTCCTTCCACGCCGACGGCCGGCGGTTGGTCCGCATCAGCAACCGCAGCTTCTGGTAGTGCGCCGAGCAGTACCCCTTGGAACGGCTGGGGCGCTCGCAACCGATGACGGCGCACGCCCGGGTGCCCTCCTCCGCGCGCGCCTGATTGACGACCGGCTTCGCGGCCACGGGCCGGCCCACGGCTGCGCGCCCCTTTGGCGCTGCGACCACCTGCTTGCGGCCTCCGCGCGTGGACGCGGGCAGCGCCGTGGGCGTCCGCACTCCCGCCATGGCGCCGAGACGGCTGGTCAGCGGCGCCAACCGGTGTGTCACCTCACGCAGCAACTCCAGGGCCTCCAGGCCTTCCTCCATGCGCCGGACCGCCTGCTGCAACGGGACCAACTGCGCATCGAGTTCGCGCCGGAAGACTTCGCCAAGAGCATTCGCAATGGACATTGCTCGGGAGAATACACCGGGCCCCGGGAAACCGGTGTGAAAACCTGTGCTTGGCTCGCACCAATCGTTGACCGGCGGGCGAAGCCATACATCCCGTGAGGTCGGCCCCTCCCGCCAGCGCAGCGCCTACCCCCGGACGCTGACGGTGGCTGGCGGCTCGGCCCGAGGGAGGGCGCGCTCCGGCGCCTCCCGCTGGAGCTCGGGCGGCCGGCTGACGGCGGCCGTCCCGCAGGTGCGCGCCGCCAGGGAGAAGGCCCCCACGAGCAACAGTGCTGGAACAAACAGGTGACCCATGGCGCCTCCTCGATGCAAGTGACGGACGTGAATGCCGACCAACCCCGCGGGTCTCCTCCCCGCGAGTCCGCCCGGCTGCTTCTGCCCGAGACATACGAACGAGCTTGCCGTTCGGGTCTGACGTTTCCGGAGCCCCGGGTACGTGAGCCCCCCAGACACCGCGGCGGGTGTTAAAGGGACGGAGCATGAGCCAGGCGCCCACTCCCGTCCGCTTCAAAGGCACCGACACCTACCTGACCCACGAGAGCCTCCAGGCCGCGGTCAACTGCGCGCTCACCCTCCAGCGCCCCCTGCTGGTGAAGGGCGAGCCCGGCACCGGCAAGACGCTGCTGGCGGAGGCCATCGCCGAGGCCCTGGGGCACCGGCTCATCACCTGGCACGTGAAGAGCACCACCCGCGCGCAGGACGGCCTCTACGTCTACGACACCGTGCAGCGCCTGTATGACTCGCGCTTCAACGACGGGGACGTGCGAGACATCCGCAAGTACATCCGCCAGGGGCCGCTGGGCGAAGCCTTCTCCTCCCCCGAGCGCGTGGTGCTGCTCATCGACGAGGTGGACAAGGCGGACCTGGAGTTCCCCAACGACCTGCTCCACGAGCTGGACCGGATGCGCTTCCGCGTCACCGAGACGGGTGACGAGGTGGTGGCGAAACACCGCCCCGTGGTGGTGATTACATCCAACAACGAGAAGGAGCTGCCCGACGCCTTCCTGCGCCGGTGCGTGTTCCACTTCATCGACTTCCCAGACGCGGAGCTGATGCGCCGCATCGTCGACGTGCACCACCCGGGCCTGGACAGCGCGCTGTCCGAGCAGGCGCTGAAGGTCTTCTACGAGCTGCGCAGCTTCACCCGCCTGCGCAAGAAGCCCTCCACCAGCGAGCTCATCGACTGGATTGCCGTGCTCAAGGCCCAGGGCGTCAACGACCTCAAGCTGGACGAACAGCTCCCCTTCCTGGGCGCGCTGCTGAAGAAGGAGCAGGACCTGGTCTCCGTGGCGGAGGCCTTCGGGCGCGGGCGCCGTCCCCGGGCCTGACGAGGCGCTGCCATGTTCCTGCCCTTCTTCTATGAGCTGCGCCGGCGCGGGCTGAAGGTCGGCGCCCAGGAGGCGCTGGCGCTGGCTGGCGCGCTGCGAGCGGGCCTGCACGACAGCCACCTGGACGGCTTCTACCATGTGGCCCGGGCGCTGCTCGTGCACTCGGAGACGCAGCTGGATGCGTTCGACCAGGCCTTCCTCGCCCACTTCCAGGGCGTGGAGTCGGCGAGCCTGGAGCTGACGCAGGAGCTGCTCAACTGGCTGGAGGAGGCCCGCGAGCGGCCCGACCTGAGCCCCGAGGAAGTCGCGCTGTTGGAGCAGTTGGACCCGGAGGAGATTCGCCGGCTCTTCGAGGAGCGCCTGAAGGAGCAGAAGGAGCGCCACGACGGTGGCAACCGCTGGGTGGGCACCGGCGGCACTTCTCCCTTCGGCAACAACGGCTTCGGCCGCGAGGGCATCCGCGTGGGCGGCGGCGCGGGCAACCGCCAGGGCCGCGCACTGATGCAGGCCGGCGCCCGGAAGTACGCCGGCTACCGCGACGACGTGGTGCTGGACACGCGACAGATGGCGGTGGCGCTGCGCAAGCTGCGCGCCTTCGCCCGGGACGGCGCGCCAGACGAGCTGGACGTGGACGAGTCCATCGCCGCGACCGCGCGCAACGCCGGTGAGCTGGAAGTGGTGACACGGCCGCCACGACGCCCCAACACGCGCGTGGTGCTGGCCATGGACGTGGGCGGCTCCATGGACCCGTACGCGGCGCTGGTGAGCCGGCTGTTCAGCGTGGCCAGCCAGGCGACGCACTTCAAGGAGCTGCGCACCTACTACTTCCACAACTGCGTCTACGGAAAGCTCTACGCCACGCCGCAGCTCACTGGCGGAATCACGGTGCCGGAACTGGTGGCCCAGGTGGGACGGCACCACAAGCTGGTGATGGTGGGGGATGCCTCCATGGCGCCCTACGAGCTGTCCATCCGCACCGACGCGCAGGGGCACTACAAGACGGACGGGCTGGAAGGGCTGACGTGGCTGATGCAGCTGGCGCAGCACTTCGAGCGCAACGTGTGGCTCAACCCGGAGCCCATGGGCACGTGGCGCACGGGGACCATCTCCGTGATTGCCCGCCTCTTCCCCATGTTCGCCCTGACGGTGGAGGGCCTGGGTGAAGCCGTCACGCACCTGACGCGCGGACGGACCGTGAGGGGCGCGGCGGCGCGGCGCTGAGGCGTGTCCGTAGGGCGCGCGGGATTCATTCCCGTGCCCCCCAGGGCAGGAATTCCGGGTGCGCCCGTGGACTGGCGGACGGCCGGGCGAGCCCCAGCGCATTTGGTGCAGCACCTGGAGCGTCACTTGCGGCATGGTGCGCGCGCACGCGAGCGGGACCGCGAGGACACCATGACAACCGACAAGCAGGACGTGCTGGCCATCAACACCATCCGCACCCTCGCCATGGATGCGGTACAGCAGGCCCACTCGGGCCACCCGGGGGCTCCCATGTCCCTGGCCCCCGTGGCGTACCAGCTCTGGCAGCAGGAGCTCCGGTATGACCCGTCCCACCCCATCTGGCCGGACCGGGACAGGTTCATCCTGTCCAACGGCCACGCCTCCATGCTGCTGTACGCGCTGCTCCACCTGGCCGGGGTGAAGCGCGTCACGCGGGAGTACACCGTCGAGGACGCGCCCACCGTGTCGCTCGAGGACATCAAGAAGTTCCGGCAGCTCGACTCGTCCACCCCGGGCCACCCCGAGTACCGGTGGACCAGCGGCGTGGAGACGACCACCGGCCCCCTGGGCCAGGGCGTGTCCAACAGCGTGGGCATGGCCATGGCCAGCCGCTGGCTCGCGAGCTACTACAACCGCCCCGGCTTCGAGATGTTCGGCTACGACGTCTACGCCATCTGCGGCGACGGCGACCTGATGGAGGGCGTGGCGTCCGAGGCGGCGTCCATCGCCGGCCACCTCCAGCTGCCCAACCTGTGCTGGATCTACGACAGCAACCACATCTCCATCGACGGCAGCACCGACCTGGCCTTCACCGAGGACGTGGGCCGGCGCTTCGAGGCCTACGGCTGGCGCGTGCTGCACGTGCCGGACGCCAACGACTTGAACGCCATGGGTGAGGCGCTGCGCACCTTCAAGACGGCGCGCGGCAAGCCCACGCTCATCATCGTCACCACCCAGATTGCCTACGGCGCGCCCAAGCTCCAGGGCTCCTCCAAGGCCCACGGCGAGCCGCTGGGCGACGAGGAAATCAAGGGCACCAAGCGCTTCTACGGCTGGCCCGAGGACGAGAAGTTCCTGGTCCCCGACGGCGTGCGCGAGCGCTTCCAGGAGCGCATGGGCGCTCGGGGCAAGCAGCTGCGCACGGAGTGGGAGCAGAAGTTCGCTGAGTACCGCAAGCAGTTCCCCGAGCTGGCCGACCAGTTGGAGCGCATGCAGCGCCGCGACGCGCCCCAGGGCTGGGACGCGGAGCTGCCGACGTTCCCCGCCGACGCCAAGGGACTGGCCACGCGCGACTCCAGCGGCAAGGTGCTGAACGCCATCGCCAAGCACTACCCGTGGCTGGTGGGCGGCTCGGCGGACCTCAACCCGTCCACGAAGACGTACATCACCGGCGGGGAGGCGATGAAGCCGGGCGAGTACGCGGGGCGCAACATCCACTTCGGCGTGCGCGAGCACGCGATGGGCTCCATCGTCAACGGCCTGTGCCTGAGCAAGCTGCGCGGCTACGGCGCCACGTTCCTCATCTTCAGTGACTACGAGCGCCCCGCCATCCGCCTGTCCGCGCTGATGGAGCTGCCCGCCATCCACATCTTCACCCACGACTCCATTGGCGTGGGCGAGGACGGCCCCACGCACCAGCCGGTGGAGCAACTGGCGTCGCTGCGCGCGATTCCCGGCATCATCGTGCTGCGCCCCGGTGACGCCAACGAGGTGGTCGAGTCGTGGCGGGTGATTGCCCAGCAGCGCAAGCACCCGGTGGTGCTGGTGCTCACGCGCCAGCCCGTGCCTACGCTGGACCGCAGCAAGTTCGGCGCGGCGTCCGGCGTGGCTCGCGGCGGCTACGTGCTGTCCGAGGCGGAGGGCGGCAAGCCGGAGGTCATCCTCATCGGCACCGGCAGCGAGGTGTCGCTGTGCCTGGACGCCCAGGAGAAGCTCAAGGCGGACGGCATTCCTTCGCGAGTGGTCAGCCTGCCGTCGTGGGAGCTGTTCGAGGCGCAGTCCCAGGAGTACCGGGACAGCGTTCTGCCTCCGTCCGTGCGCGCCCGCGTCGCGGTGGAGAAGGGCGCCGCCTTCGGCTGGGAGCGCTTCGTGGGGCATGACGGCAACATCGTCGCCATGCGCAGCTTCGGCGCCTCCGCGCCCATCAAGGCGCTGCAGCAGAAGTTCGGCTTCACCGCGGACCACGTGGCTCTGCAGGCGAAGGACTCGCTGAAGAAGACGAAGACGCGGCCGTAGCCCGCAAAAAGAGAGGGCCTCGGACCGTCCCCCAACGGTCCGAGGCCCTCGGGCCTTTTCGGCATCCAGGTGCTCGTCCTGGCGGACTCATGGCGCGGAAGGGTGCGACCCCCGTCGCATCCCAGCCCCCCGGCTGGGGTTCCCCCCACGCCATGAGCCCATCAGGTCACTTCAACGTCGTTCCCGGCTGCCTCGTGGGCGTGAGCGCTGCGTCCCCCCGGTCGCATCCCGGTTCCCCCGAACCGGCTTCCGCTCGCACCTTCAAGTCCTCCAGGTCCGACTGGCTCGTTCGCTCGGGAGGTTCGCCCCCCGGCGCCTGGCCCCCCGGCCAGGCCCCCCGTGCTTCGAGCCCCGCTCCGTGCTGGAGCGTGATGTCCTGTCCTATTGCGCGTGGCGTGCCACACACGGGTCCCGGTGGGCCCACCTGGGCGTCCCAAGTCTTTCCAATGGGTTATGGATTCGGGTGCCCTGTTCACGGGGCTGTGCGGGGTGGTGACAACTGTCATCACCGGTGACAACCGTCATCACCGGGACGGCTCCCAGGTGGTGACTCTTGTCACCGGTGGCCCATCCCGGGCGGGGCACGTGACACCTTGGCAACGGCGGGGCGGGGCTTGCTTCCCGCGCGCGGGCCTACAGCCCTCCGCGCAGCTCCAGCTCGCTCCACAGCGCGCCGTCGCGCTCCCGTAGCAGGAAGGCGAGGCGCCCCTGGTGGAAGCCCCGAATGGGGGCCTCCGGATCCGGGAAGCCGGGGGGCAGCGCCCAATCCGCCGGCTGGAGGCTGCTCGCGGGGACGGGGCGCTCGCGGCGCAGCTCGCCCACCTCCGCGTCCGTGAGCGTCCGCACGCGGGCCCAGGGCAACAGGTCGCGTCCGTGCAGCCACACCCGCTGCTCCGGCTCCGGGTCCTCCCACGGGCCAATCGCCGTGCGCCGCAGGGTGGACAGGTGCGCCCCGCAGCCCAGCGCGCGCCCCACGTCGCGGGCCAGCGAGCGCACGTAGTAGCCCCCACGGCAGCTCAGCCACAGGCGGCTGGCGCGCGGCAGGTCATGGGACAGCCAGCGCGCGGCGTGCAGGTACACGCGCGAGGGCGGCAGCTCCACGGCTTCTCCCCGATGCGCCTTCCGGTAGGCGGGCTCGCCCCCCACCTTCTTCGCGCTGGTGGCCGGAGGCACCTGCTCCCGCCAGCCCACAAAGGACGTGAGCGCCGCGTCCAGGGCCCCGGGCGTCAGCGCCGCCGTGTCTCCCTGGAGGACGGGCCGGCCGTGCAGGTCCCCCGTGTCCGTCTCCGTGCCCCAGACGACCTCGGCCTCGTAGACCTTGGGCACGGCGTGCAGCAGCTCGAACAGGCGCGGCGCCTGCCCCACCAGCACCAGCAGCAGCCCTTCCGCGAAGGGGTCCAACGTCCCGCCGTGGCACACCGGTATCCGCTTGCCCGGCTGCGCGGCCTTCGCCTCCTCCATGAACCGCTGCACCACCGAGAAGCTCGTGGCGCCCACCGGCTTGTGGACCCGGTAGATGCCCGGACTCAGTTTCCCTCCCACCGCGACCCTCCTGTGGCCTCCCACCCTACCCCGGCCGGGAGTGCGGTGGCGGAAGGAGGAACTCCCGCCATGTCCGCAATGAAAGACAATTCATGTCGTGCGCCGGGGCGCCGCGCGCTCGCAAGCCCAGGACCATTTCCCGCCCAAAAAACAAGCAACGGCCGCATTGCCCGTCCTTTGGCATTCACCTGGCAATCATCTCGAATCGGGAACGCCATGACAGGCGTATGCCTGCGTGCAGGTGCAGGACGGCCATCCCCGCAGTGCCTCGCATTTCCCCATGAGGTGTCTCCATGACGTCCCCGCTTCGCCCGGGCTGGGTCCTGCTGTCCGCCCTGACCCTGCTGCTGTCCGCCACCACCGGCTGTGATGACGACCCGCCTCCGCCCGTTCCCGACGCGGGCCAGCAGCCCACGGACTCCGGCACGGACGCGGGTTCCGAGGACGCGGGGCCCGAGGCGCCCTGGGATGGGGGCTACACCGTGCTGGACGACCCCGGTGACTGGATTGACCGGGGAGCGTTCTCCGCGTGCCGGTTCACCGTGGAGAACCCCAGCCTCGAGGCCTGCGCGGATCCAGCGAACTTCGACATGTCGTCCTGCAACGCGGACCAGCTCGCCGCGGTGGAGCAACACGGCATCTATGTGGGCGACGGTCGGTCGGAAAGGCGGCTCGCGGATGGGGGAACGTCCGTCACGCCGGGCAGCGCCGCCTTCCAGCTCTTCGCGGATGGGGGAACCGACAAGGTGTTGGGCCTTCCCGTCACCACGCGGAAGACGACCGGCGGCACCTTCTTCCTCTCCGGCAGACAGTCGAATCCCTACACCGGGGAGCGCGTCGTCTCGCTGGCGGGCTGTGAGACGCCCAGGCCCGACGTCATCACCGGCTGCTATGTCCGTTGCACGGAGACGCCCCGGTCCTCCACCCGGAGCACGGGCACCTTCGAGGCCGAGCGGGCGGAACGGCGCGGCGAAGCCGAGTCGTCCGGTGGGATGCGGCTCGTCGCCGAGTCCTTCGTGGACCTGGGCGTACCGGTGGATGTCTACGTCACCCACGGCCACGCCTATGTGGTGTCCGCCAACCGGGCAGGCCGCTTCGGCGGGCTCACCGTCTTCGACGTGAGCGACCCGGCACATCCCTTCTTCAAGGCCTCCATCAGCCTGCCGGGCGACTCGTATTGGAACGGTGTGTGGGCGAAGGGCGACGTGCTGTATGTCGCCAGCGCCGACACCGGCGTCTCCGTTTTCGACATCTCCAACCCGGGGTCACCGGAGTTCATCCGCAGCCTGCCGGACAACGGCTCCTCCAACGTGCACACCGTCCTGGTGGATGGGGACCGTCTGTATGCGTCCGACATCACCGACTTCGTGGGCAGCACTCGCGTCTACGACATCAGCGCGCCGCTGGCGCCCGTCCTGCGGCAGGTCATCACCCTGCCCGAGAGCTCGTCGCTCGGCGGGCCCCATGACTTCTTCGCGTACGAGGGCCGCCTCTATCTCAGCAATGCGTATGGCGGTTACTCCATCGTGGACGTCACCGACCTGGAGAACGTGCGCCACCTGGGCCAATACATCTACCCGGGGTTCGGTGGCTTCGCGCACCACAGCGCGGTGGGCACCTTCGCGGGCCGCACCATCGCCTTCGAGGGCGGCGAGTTTCCGGGTTCGCACCTGCGCGTGCTGGATGTCACCGACCCGGCGAACATCGTGAAGATTGGCGAGCACCGCATGCGGTACTCCACCTCCATCCACAACATGATTCTCAAGGGCGAGCGGCTGTACGTCGCCTGGTATCACGAGGGCGTGCGCGTGCTGGACGTGGCCAACCCCACCCAGCCCCGGCAGGTGGCGCACTTCAACACCTTCAGGGAGACAGACCCGCACCGGACGGACGGCGCCTTCGAAGGCGCCATTGGCATCCGCGTGCCCGGGGATGGGTACGTCTACGTCGTCGACACGTCGCGCGGGCTGCTCATCTTCAACGAGCCGTGAGCCAGCAGGGGGCGTCACTTTGCGGCGCTCGCGATGGCTTCTATGCTGAAACACAGGGCGCCCGCGAAACGATGCGGGCGCCCCTTCTCCTCCTCCAGAGGCTGCACCTCATGTCTGTTCGTGCCGCGCGCCCGCTGCTGGCGCTTGTTTGCGCCGTTTCGTTGTCCGCCTGCTCCTCCTCGGAGCCCACGCCACCGGAGCCCACGCTACCGACCTATAACGGCCCCTGGGAGGTGCTTCCGGAGCTGGGGGAATGGGTGGACCCCGGAGCCTTCGAGTCTTGTCCCGCGCAGACGTCCCAGGCGGCGTGCAACGCGCCGGAGACACTGGTGATGCCAGACTGTGACTTCGGCTCGCTCGCGGGCCTGGAGCGGCAGGGCGCCATCTACCGCGCGGAAATCCGGTACGAGACCCAGGTGCAGCCCGGCACCGTACGAGTCCTCCCGGAGAACGGTGGTTTCCAGTTCGATGCCTCGGGCCAGCCCATGTCCATCATGGGACGCAAGCCCCATGCAGCCACCATGAATGGCGAGCGGTTCTTCATTTCCTCCGAACCCACGAGCCAAACCGGGCTCCAAGACCGCTACACGTTCATCGGCTGTCACGCCCAGGGGCCACGGAGCCTCACCGGCTGCGTTCTCTGGTGCCGAGGCAGCACCCTGCGCCATAGCGGTAGCTTCCGCGCCGAGCGCATGACGTGGCGAGAGGGCGAGCCCGAGTCCGCCAACCTCCAGCTCCTGTCCGAAATGCCCGTGGGCCTGGACACGCCTGTGGACGTGTATGTCACCCATGGCCACGCCTATGTCGTGGCCATCGACCGGCGAGGCGTCGGCGGCGGCCTCGCCGTCTTCAACGTGAGCAATCCCTACATTCCCGTCCAGCAGACGGTCATCCGATTCGGCCATAGCGACTACTGGAATGCCGTGTGGGCTCGAGACAATGCGCTCTACGTCGGCAGCGCTCGCTCCGGCCTGCTCGTGTTCGACCTGGCCGACCCGCGGTTGCCCGCCTTCGTGCGCAACCACCCCAGCGGTGGCAGCCCAGTCGACGTGCACACCCTCTTCGTGGATGGAAACCGGCTCTATGCCATGTCGCCATCCCACAAGCAGACGCTCATCTTCGACATCACCCAACCGCTGGAGCCTCAGCTCCTCACTCGCTTCACGTATCCCAGAAGTGTGGGCTATCCGCATGACGCCTTCGCGTATGAGGGGCGCCTCTACATCAACCACCTCGACGATGGCTTCCTCATCGCAGGGCTGGACGGCGAGACACCGGAGTTGCTCGGCCGCTACACCTATCCCCATGTCTTCAGCCACGCCAACGCGGTGGGTACCTTCAATGGCCGCACCGTGGCCTTCGAGGGCGGCGAGACGATGGGCGCCCATATCCGCGTGCTGGACGTCACCGACCCGGCGAACATCGTGAAGATTGGTGAGTACCGCCTGCGCGGCCTCACCTCCGTCCACAACATGCTGCTGGTGGGCACGCGGCTCTACGTCGCGTACTACCATGAGGGCGTGCGCGTCCTGGACGTGTCCAACCCCTCGCAGCCTCGCGAAATCGCGCACTACAACACCTTCCGGGAGTCAGACCGGAACCGCACAGACAAGCTGACCGACGGCGCCATCGGCATCCGCGTGCCGGGAGACGGCCGCATCTATGTGGTGGACACGTCGCGCGGGCTGCTCATCTTCAACGAGCCGTGAGCCCTGGGACTCACGCCTCGATGCGGTTGCGGCCGTTCTCCTTCGCGCGCAGCAACCGCGCGTCCGCGGTCCGCAGCAGCGACTCCACCGTGTCGCCGTCCCCCGGCGACACCGCGATGCCCGCGCTGAAGGTGACGTGGAAGGGCTCGCCGGTGTCGCCGTCGAAGGTCATGTCCGACAGCTCCGCCGCGGTACGAGCGAGGATTTCCGAGGCACTGCCCGCGCTCTCCCCCAAGAGCCCCACCACGAACTCCTCGCCGCCCCAACGGCCGCGCACGTCCTCGCGGCGGAAGCGCGCGCCCAGCAACCGGCCCAACCACATCAACACGCGGTCTCCCGCCAGGTGGCCGTAGCGGTCATTCACCCGCTTGAAGTGGTCCACGTCCAGGAAGCACAAGGCCAGCGGCTTTCCCTGGCGCCGTGACTCGGCCAGCCGGGCGCGGAGCCCGTCCAGGAAGGGCCGGCGCAGCAGCAGGCCCGTCAGCCCATCCCGCTCCGCCCGCTCGCGAGACAGGCGCGTGCGCTCCAACCGAGCCTGCACGCGCGCTCGCAACTCCTCGCGCAGCACCGGCTTGGAGAGGTAGTCATCCGCCCCTGCCTGGAAGGCCGCCAGCCGGAACTCCAGCCCCAGGTGCGCGGTAATCAGCAGCACCGGCAGCTCCTGCCACTCCGGCGTGGAGCGCAGAATGCGGCACAGGTCGAAGCCGCTGGGCCCCGGCATCTGCACGTCCAGCAGCAACAGGTCCGGCCGGTGCTGCGCCAGCGCCTCCATCAGCCCGTGCGCGTCGTTCAGCCCCACCACCTCAATCTGGTCGCTGGCGAGGGCCTGCGTCAGCGCGGCGATGGCGTCCAGGTCGTCATCCACCACCATCACCCGCGCGCGCTCCGGGCGGCGCGCCGCCACCATGCGCTCGGCCGCGGCGGAGAAGTCCCCCACGGTGAAGGGTCGTGGCAGGAAGAGGGACGCCCCCGCGTGCGCCGCCGCCACCCGTTCCTCCAGCACGTCCCGGGCACCCGTGACGGCCAGCGGCAGCACGGGCAGGCTCTCCTCCGCGCGCAGCGCATGCGCCACGGCCAGGCCACCCAGTGGACCGCCCAGGTCCAGGTGGACCAGCACGCCATCCACCCACTGCCGCCGCGCCACCTCACACGCCGCGTCCGCCGTGCGCGCCGTCACCACGCCCACGCCCACCTGGCGCCCCATGCGCTCCGCTTCGGCCAGCAGCTTCGCGTCCTCATCCACCACCAGCAGCACGCCCTCGGAGGACTGCGGCGGCGCGGCGGCGGGCTTCACCGGAACGGAGGCCGCGGCGGCCAGCGTGCGGAAGGATGCGTCCAGCGCCGCCACATCCACGGGCGCCCCAGCCCGGGCCGGCAAGAGCACCGCCTCCAACTGGCCCGCTCGGATGCTCACCTCCGCGAAGCCGTAGCTGCCCGCGGTTCCGTGCAACTTGTGGACAACCGTGTAGGCCTCCTCCAGCGCCGCCGCGTCACCCCCGCGCCCGCGAACGAGCAGCGCCTCCAGTGCCGCCACCTTCTCCTTCAGCCGGGCGCCGTACTCCGCGTTGAGCGCCGCGAGGCTGGCGGCCAGGTCGTCCACCTCCACCTCCACCTCCACGTCCTCCGCCTCCTCCAGCGCCTCGGGCGGTGGCGGATGCGGCAGGGCGGGCGCGGGGAAGAGCTGGTTCACCCAGACGAGCAGCTCCTCCGGCTTGTAGGGCTTGTGGATGATGCGCACCACGCCCAGTTGCCGCGTGAGCAGCTCGTGGCTCTTCAAGTCCTTCCAGAAGGCCGAGGCGAAGAGGATGGGCAGCTTGGGCTGCGTCTTGCGCAGCTCGCGGATGAAGTCCGCGCCCGTCATCCCCGGCAGCAGACCGTCCACGATGGCGGCGTCCACCGGCACGCGCGCGAGCACGGCCTGCGCCTCCGCCGCGCTGCGCGCGGGCTCCACGCGGTAGCCCTTCTCACGCAGGAAGGTGCCCACCAGGGACTGCAAATCCTTGTCGTCCTCCAGGAACAGGAGCGTCCTGCTGCTCATGAGAGGTGTGCCTTTCTCGCCAGCAGGCCGTTGAGGAGGTCACGCACGGAGGAGACCAGCTCCTCTTCCGACGCGCGCGACTTGGTGAAGTGCCGGGTGATGCCCAGGGTGAGCTGCCGCTCATCCATGCGCGTCAAATCCCGGCCCGTGAAGACGATGAGCGGCGTGGCGCGGCCCTTGCCTTGACGGAGGATGTCGACGACCTCGAAGCCGTCCAGGCGCGGCAGGCCAACGTCCAGGACGATGAGGTCCGGTGTCGTCTCGCGCGCGAGCTCCACCGCGCTCTCGCCGTCCGCCGCCTCGAACACTTGCACGCCCAGCCGCTCCATCTGCGCGCACAGCGTGCGCCGCGTGCTGGCGTCGTCATCCACCACCAGCACGCGCGCCTGGCCCGGCTGCCGGGTGGCGTAGCGCAGCGACTTGAGCAGCCGTGACTCTTCCAACGGCCGGGGCATCCAGTCCACCCAGTGCGGAACGCCCTCCGCGTCCTCCGAGCGGCCAGACAGCGCCAGCACGGGCAACTCGTGCGTGCGCGGCTGTTCGCGCAGACGCCGCACCCAGTCCAGCGCGTGCCCTTCCGGAAGCCGCATGTCCACCACCAGCGCGTCCGGCAGGGCCGTGTCCAGATGCTTCGCCGCCTCGATGAGGCTGGTGGCGCGCACCACGCGGTAGCCTTCGTGCGCGAGGAGCCCGCCCAGCAGCGACGCCAGCTCCGCGTCCGCGGTGGTCACCAGCACCTCATGGCGGGACGCGTCCTTGGGGAAGACGGGCGGCGGCATGACGGACGCGGGCCGGGCCGACTCCAGCGTGAAGGTGAAGGTGGAGCCCCGGCCCTCCTCGCTCTCCACGGTGATGCGGCTGCCGTGCTGCTCCACGATGGCCTGCGAGATGGCCAGCCCCAGCCCCGTGCCTCCCTTGGAGCGCGTGTCCGAGCTGTCCAGTTGCTGGAAGCGGCCGAAGAGGCGCGCACGCTGCTCCTGGGAGATGCCGGGGCCCTGGTCCACCACACTGAAACGCACCCGCCCGTCCGCCTCTTCCCCCACGCGCACCGTCACTCCCGCGCCCTGCGGGGAGAACTTCACCGCGTTGGACACCAGGTTGGTGAGCACCTGCACCAGCCGGTCCCGGTCCGCCTTCACCTGCGGCGTGCCCGTCACCTCGGCGTGGAGCGAGACACCCGCGCCATCCGCCATGCCCCGGACGCTCGCGAAGGTGGACTCCACCAGGTCCGAGCATTCCGGCGTGGAGACCTTCAGCTCCAGCTTGCCCGCCTCCATCTTCTCCAGGTCGAGGATGTCGTTGATGAGGCGGATGAGGCGTTCGGTGTTGGTGCGGGCGATGCGCACCATGTCCAGCGCCTGGGGCGGAATATCGCCCACGATGCCACCCTCCAGCAGGCCCAGGGAGCCGCGGATGGAGGTAAGCGGCGTGCGCAGCTCATGGCTGACGGTGGAGATGAACTCGTTCTTCATCCGCTCCACCGCCTTGCGCTCGGTGATGTCGCGCACGAAGACGGTGTAGCGAGGCGGACCTTCTCCGGGCACGCGGACGATGGTCAGCTCCGCGGGGAAGGTGCTGCCATCCCTGCGCAGGCACGGGGACTCCAACCGCGTGGCCTGCCCCGACGCGGTGTTCCGCCCCGCGGCCAGCACCTTCTGACGGGCACCGTCCGGCAGCTCCGCCGGGAGCGCCACGGAGAGGAAGTCGCGGCCCACCACGTCCGCGGCGCCCACCTGGAAGGTCTTCTGCGCCGAGGGGTTCAGCTCCAGCAAGTCCCCGCCGCCGTCCAGCAGCAGGATGCCGTCCGGAGAGGCCTCCAGAATCGCGGCCTTGCGTGCCTCGCTGGCGCGCAGCCCGTCGTTGGCGGCGGACAGGGCACGGGTGCGCTCCTCCACGCGCCGCTCCAAGTCCGTGTTGAGCGCGGCCAGGTCGGCGGTGGCGCGCGACAGCCGCACCATCACCACCAGCACGTAGGCCACCAGCGCCAGGGAGACGATGAAGAAGATGATGCGCGAGCGCTCGTTGCGCGCCTGCGTGCGCTCGTAGAGCTCCAGGTAGGTGTTGATGAGGCGCTCCGCCCGCGTGCTGACGGTGCCCTCCAACAGGGCCTGGACGGCCGCGTCCGCCGCTTCCTTCTCACCCCGCGCGTCCGCGGCGCGGGCTCGCTCCAGCAGCGCGGCACTCTCCTCCAGCGCGCTGACGAACAGGTCCAGCGCCGCGTTCATCGTGCGCCGGTCCATGGCGGACAGGAAGGAGGGGAACTGTCGCAGCGCGTCCGCGCGGGCCCTCAGCGCGGCGAAGTCCTCCGGGTCCGAGCCATGGAGCGTGCGCAGGCCCATGCGTTCGCGCAGCACATCCATCTCCAAATCACCGCTGGCCACGCGCAGGTGCCGCAGCGCGCTGCGGTAGCGGTCATTGTCGGAGGTGGCCCACGGACGGCCCATGGCGAACAGGCCGCACAAAAGCAGCAGCGCGCCCGCCGCCAACACGCCCGAGCGACGGGAGAGGCGAAGCCCCTGACTCACCCTGGCACCAGCTCGCGAATCTCCTGGGGCAACGTCATCGGGTCGAAGGGCTTCCCGATGACGCCCAGCGCGCCCAGCTCCAGGTAGCGGGCGACCTCCTGCTTCTGGATTTTCGCCGTCATGAAGATGATGGGCGTGTGCGCCGTGGACGCCTCGGCGCGCAGCCGGCCGAAGGTGGTGGGCCCGTCCATGCCCGGCATCATCACGTCCAGCAAGATGAGGTCGGGCTTCTCCGTGCGGGCCTTCTCCAGGGCCTCCGCCCCAGACGCGGCGAGCACCGTCTGCCATCCCCCCACACGGCTGAGGCTGAGATTGCCGATGGTGCGGATGTCATCTTCATCGTCAACGAGCATCACCTTGCGAAGGGTCGTCATGGCTGAGGCCGGACTCTACCAGGGCGGCTGTGCCCGGAAGCGGGCGCACCGGCGTCAGGGATTGGCCCGTCTCGTGGAACAGTCCGTTACCGGCCACCTGGCGATGCAGCGGTGGAGACGTGGTCCCCGCGCAGAGAGGGCGCTACGGCACGCCCGTGAGCACGCGCCCGTCGTACACCCGGATGAAGCCCCCGTCCTGGTCCCAAGTGGCGCTGAAGCCACCGGTCACCACGACATGACCTCCCGGGGTGAGCGCGAGGCCGCTGATACGGACCGGGCCTCCGCCCCCAGTGCTCCCCTCGACGTAGGTCACCGGGCCGAGCGCGCGGGTCGTGAGGTTCATCGCCGCGAACCAGCCTCGACCAATCTCCGTTCCGCCTTCGAGGAGTTCGTGCCCGCCGACGAGCAGCGTGCCGGAGGGCGAGAAGGTCTGCAGGGTGACCACGCCCGGCACGTTCGAGACCGCCGCGTTCCACTGCGTCATCCCGTTCGCACCAATCCACCGCTGGGTGAAGCCCTCGGTGGTTCCGTCCCCGGGGGAGAGGGTGCTCGTCGCGCCCTCGGCGTTGACGGCGAAGAGGTTCCCGATGTCCTGAGTCTCCCACCGGATGGCGCCCTCGGCGCTGTACTTCCGCAAGTAGGACTTCACGAACACCGACTGCCCGGACGTCGCGTCCCGGTTGTGCACGCTGCCGGCCAGATAGACCTCGCCCTGGGCATTCACCGCCAGGCCCCAGCTGTAGTTGAACTGGCCCTCATTGAAGAGCAGGCTCCAGCGCTCGGCAGCCTGCGGCGAGACGGCGATGAGCTTGAGTTGACGCGCGATTTCATGGTTGCCCAGGCTCAACAGCACGTAGACGTGCCCGCTGGCGCTCACCGCGAGCTCGGGCCAGCTGGGATTCTCGACAGCCACCAACGCGGTCCACAGCACCTGCCCGCTCGGGTCGTACCGGGTCACCCGCCCGGAGGAGTCCACCACGTAGGCATTGCTCGCGCCATCCAGGGCCATCGCCACCCCGTCGCTCAGGGAGACCGACCAGTGCACCTCCCCGGTGCTGCTGAGCCGCTGCAACTGCCCGGCCTCCAGGACGACGATGTCACCACCGGCCGAAACCGCCACGCTCCGCGGATGAGCGCCCCGCCGCGCCTCCCACCGCAGGAGGGAATCGAGCGCCTCCAGGGAGACGACCTTCGTCCCGTCGATGACGAGCGAGCAGCCGCCGCCCGCCACCACGACGCAGTCTCCGCCCCAGGTCGGAATCCCCGCCGGCGCGGTCCGGAGGGTCACCTGCGCCTTGCGGACAGGCACCTTGCACGGCTCGCCGCAGAACCAGCCTTCCTCCTCGGCCACCACGTGCGCTCCGTCACCGGGCAGGCTCCGCACCTCCACATAGCCGACGCCCATGCCCTTGAGGACCGCGCTGTCCACGTCGGGAGCGCCCGCCACCTCGAGGCGGCCCTCGCTCGGCCCCGCCAGCCGGGGCGAGAACCGCACCCGCACCTCGCACTCCATGCCCGCGTCGAGGAAGCGCTCGCAGGTGTTGGCGGCGATGGTGAACCCGCTGCCCTCCACCTTGACGGACACGGACTCCACCGCCGACGGAGACGCATTGCGAATGGTGACGAGATGCTCGGGGGAGACCTGGCCCACCTCCTGCTCACCGAAGTCGACCGTCTCCCGGTCGATGATGAGCACGGCCGGCTTCCGTTCGTCGTCGGAGCACGCGGCGGAAAGGACAGACGCGCTGAGCAGCAGGGAGAGCAAAGGCTTGCGAAGCATGCGCGGCCTTCTAGGTGAGCCCCTGTCCGCGTGACAAGTGACTCCCCCTGGACCCACCTCGAGTGGAGCCCGCACGGACGGTGCGCCTGTGTCTGTCATTGGGCGTCGCCTGGCTCCGCCACGCAGTGCCCCTGCTTGCAGCGGGGCACGAAGGATGGGTAGGCACACTGGCCGGTGCTGGCGCAGAGGGGAGACTCGGTGCAGTAGCGCAGCACCTCCTCGGCGGCCCGCGTCGCGAACTCCGCGCGGCTGGCGGTGTTCACCATCGCCGGGGGGCACTCCCCATAGCCCGTGCACCGGCCGTTGACGGTGACGGCCACGCAGTCACTGTCCTGCTGGCAGCTGTCGCGCTCCGCGCGCAGGCTCTCCAGCGCGCAGTGCACCGTCTTCAGGCGCGGGCAGTTGTAGTCCTCGTTGGCGCACCCGGGATACGTGTACGTCTCCTGGGGATGCAGGGGCAGTGTGCCTTCCGCGGACTCAGTCCCATCCGCACGGCAGCCCAGCCACAACCCCACGAACAACAGCAACGCCAGCTTGCGCATCCGCATCTCCATCTGTGTCGTCGACCCCGGCCCCGCATCCTCACCAGAAGGGGCCGCGTCTCCAATCGAAGGTTGCCGGGTGCGTTGGATTGCCACGCCCCAGCCTGAACGGTTGTTCAAGGCGCGCACCCGTCGCGGCACCCACGGAACAGCCAAGACGACGAACGGGAGCGCCCCTGCGCACCTTGGCGGGTCCAGCGCGGAAGGCGAGCGGGCGGACGGGCGGACGGGTGGACGTAGCGGCCCCCCAGGAAGGCGTTCGACCGTGAGCCGCCAGAAAGACGCCTGTTCGTTGACTCCTGGCGGCTCCAGACTCCTTGTGACGCGGTGGACGCATCCGCGCTGTCGACTCAATCCACCCGGGCCGGGGTACGGAGGAGACACATTTGGGTGGGGCTGAGACAGCCGGAGACGCGCGCTACCAGGAGCTGTTCAACGGAGCGGATGTCTCCCTCTGGGAAGAGGACTTCACCGCCGTTTCGGCCGCGCTCGATGACCTGCGTGCCTCCGGCGTCCAGGACCTGCGTGCCTGGCTCGCGGCGCATCCCGGGTTCGTGATGGAGGCCGCGGAGTGGGTGAAGGTCGTGGATGTGAACGAGGCCACGGTACGCCTGCTCGAAGCGCGCACCCGGGATGAGGTGCTTCGCACCTTGTCCCTGTCCCGGTCCCACATCTTCGTTCCGGAGACGTCGAAGGCCTTCACCGCCGAGCTCCTCCTGTTCTGGGACGGCGGCACGCGGCTGGAGTTGGAGACCGAGCTCCAGACCCTGGGGGGCCGCCGCATCGAGGTGATGCTCACCCTCACCCGGCCTTCGAGGGAGCGGAGCGACCGGGTCTTCGTCACCCTGCGGGAGGTCACCGCGCAGAGGGCGTCCCAATGGGCGCGCCAGGAGAGCGAGGCCCGCTTCCGGAACATGGCGGACCACGCGCCAGTGATGCTGTGGGTGACGGACGCCACCGGCCGCTGCATCTATCTCAGCCGGACCTGGTACGAGTTCACCGGACAGACGGAGGCAGAAGGCCTGGGCTTCGGCTGGCTCAAGGCCGTGCATCCCGACGACTCCGAGCGTTCAGGGACGGTGTTCCTCGGCGCCAACGCGCGGCGCAGCCCCTTCCGGCTCGACTACCGGCTGCGGCGCAAGGATGGTGAGTACCGGTGGGCCATCGACTCGGCCAGCCCCCGCTTCGGGCTGAACGGCGAGTTCCTGGGCTACATCGGCTCCGTCATCGACATCTCCGAGCGGAAGCAGGCCGAACAGGAGCGCGAGCGGCTGCTGGCCGCCATGGACGAGGCCATCCGGCTGCGCGACGAGTTCCTCACCGTGGCCAGCCACGAGCTCAAGACGCCGCTGACGCCGCTCAGCTTGAAGCTGCAGACGCTGGCACGGGCCACCCAGGAGCAGCGCGGACCTGAGCTGCTGGAGCGGCTGCCCGCGGACCTGGAGGTCATGCAGCGGCAGGTGAAGCGGCTGTCGACGCTGGTGGGTGAGCTGCTGGACGTGACGCTCATCAGCAGCGGTCATCTGCGCCTGGAGCTGGAGCCGGTGGACCTGGGAGCGCTGGTCCAAGAGGTGGCCGCGCGCTTCGAGGGTGAGTCCCAGCGCACCGGGACGCCCATCCACGCGGAGCTGGACGAGGTGGTGGTGGGCCGATGGGACCGGGCGCGACTGGAGCAGGCGGTGGCGAACCTCCTCTCCAACGCCCTCAAGTACGGCGTGGGTCACCCCGTCCACCTACAGGTCGGCAGGACGGCGGAGCACGCCTGGTTCAGCGTCCGTGACGAAGGCATTGGCATTCCCCCCGAGGCGGTGGGCCGCATCTTCGAGAAGTTCGAGCGCGCCGTCTCCGAGCGACACTACGGCGGACTGGGACTGGGGCTGTACGTCACGCGGCAGAACGTCCAGGCCATGGGTGGAACCATCGACGTGCGAAGCACGCTGGGCCAGGGCGCCACCTTCACCGTGCGCCTGCCCTGCCAGATGTCCAGCGTGAACGCGGCGCGGGAAAAGGCGTCATGAAGCGCTCCCACGCCGTGGAGGAAGTGCTGCTCGGCGGCGCTGAGCGCTAGCCCGTCGCCCGGCGCTTGCGCGCCGCACGCGCGGCGGGCTTCGCAGGGGCGGCGGGCGCCGGAGCCGCCGGCTGAGGCAGCACGGTGACGACGGCGTTCACCACCCGGGACACCGCGCGGAGCTGACCGGGCTCGAGCTCCCGCAGCTTGCGCGTCATGCGGCGCAGCTCCACCGGGTCTTCCTTCACCGCCTTGCGGGGCGTGACGGGCGCGCCGTCGGGACGGCCCACGCCCAGCAGCGTGTCCGCGGAGACCTGGAGCACGTCGCACAGCCGGCGCAGCGTCTGGGTCCGGGGCAGCATCTTCCCGCGCTCCAGGCGGCTGTAGACCTCCATGGCCATGCCCATGCGTTCGGCGACGTCGCTCTGGGTGAGGCCCAGACGCAGGCGGGCTTCACGCGCGGCGCGTCCCAGCACGGCTGCCAGCTTGTGGTCGACGGGCTCACGCATGACGGCCGAGGGTGGCACGCCCGCCGGGTCCTGCAAGTTTCCATCCGCCACCCTGGCGCATCCCCTCCCCTGAAACCTACCTTTCAAGTCAGGACACTACCTCAAAGGGCAGACGTCATGCTATGGACCTCCAAGGTTGAATCATGACGCCGCTCACAATGACAGCCGCTGGAACCACGTCTGAATTGGACCTCCAAGGTCCCATGGGAGTTCATCCGTGATGCCGGGAGAGGACCTGCACCCGCTGATGCTCCAGGAGTCAGAGGAGGTGGGGGCCTTCCGCATCGTCCGGCGGCTGGCCACCGGCGGCTTTGGCGCCATCTTCCTGGCCGAATCCGAGACGCGCCGGCAGGTGGCGCTGAAGTTCGCGCTCCAGGGCCCCTCGGAGGAGGACTCGCCCGCGGCGGACGCGCGGACCTGGAAGGAGGTCCACGTCCTCATGCGCCTGGAGCACCCCAACGTCGTGGAGCTGCTGGGCTACCGGCGGTGGCCGGATGCGCGCGATGGCTACCTGGTCCTCATCATGGGTTACGTGGAGGGCCCCACCCTGTCCGAGTGGGCCCTGGCCGCGCAGCCCACGCCCCGGCGCGCGGTGCAGGTGTTCCAGCAGTTGGCGCTCACGCTGGATGCCATCCACCGCGCGGGCGTGCTCCACCGCGACATCAAGGGCAACAACATCATCATCCGCGCGTCGGATGGGCAGCCGGTGCTGGTGGACTTCGGCTCGGGGGACCACGCGTGCTCGCCCGTGCTGACCGAGGACACCCTGCCGCCGGGCACCCCCAGCTATCGCAGCCCGGAGGCCCTGCGCTTCTGGGCACAGCCTCGGCCCGCGGGCTCGCGTTACGCGTTCGCGCCCACGGATGATCTCTACTCGCTGGGGCTGGTGCTCTACGAGGTGCTCACCGGGAGCTTTCCCTACCCGGCGCACCTGCCGCCCGCCGGGCTGCTGGCCAGCATCGAATCCGGTGGCTTTCCCCTGCCCTCTGTCCGCAACCCGCGCGTCCCGAAGGCGTTGGACGCCATCGTGGCGCGCTTGCTGTCGCCCTCCGCGGCGGGGCGGCCTCCATCGGGAGCGGCCCTGTTCGATGCGCTGGACGCGGCGCTGGCGGGCGCGGACTCGGCCTGGGATGAGCACCTGTTTCCGCCCCTCGCTCCCGAGGAGGCCATCACCGAGGAGGCGCTGGAGTTCTTCGACGGGGACGAGGAAGCGCGCGAGCTGCGCCACTGGATGCGTGTCCCGGAGCGAGCGCGCCCGCCAGCATCCTTCGCGCCTCCCACCGAGCCCGCCTCACCCTGGGCTTTGACGGAGGGCCGCGCGAGCACCTGGTGGCGGGACGCGCTGAAGCGGCTCTGGGCCACGCTGCGCGCGTGGCGCTGAGCCGGCCCGCCACTCATTGGGAAGGGCCTGCGCGCCTGACCCTCCGGGAAGTCCACTCACTTTCATTCAACCTCAGAGGTCCATGAGCCCATGATGACGCCTGACACGACGACCGAGGAGCTTCCTGGAGGTCCCCACAGGCCACGCGTGCTGTTCACCGTGGCCGGCACGGTGTTCGAGTTCGTCCGCAAGCTGGAGATGCGCTCCACGGGGGAACTGCTGATGCTGGCGCAGCGCCGCTACCGCAATGGCCTGAGCGGCCCGGTGGTGGTGAAGCGGCTGCGCAACCCCGCCACGTTCGTGGAGCGGCGACGGCTGGTGGAGGAGGTGGACCTCACGTTCCGGCTCAACCATCCCGCCATCGCCAAGGTGATGCTGCTGAAGCTCTACCGCGGCGCGCCTCACGTGGTGATGGAGTACGTGGAAGGACGTTCACTGGACACGGTGCTGAACCTGGCGGCCATGCGGCGGCGGCCCCTGTCCGCGGAGTTCGCGGCGCACGTGACGGCGGAGGTGGCGGAGGCGCTGAGCCACGCGCACAGCCTCACGGATGAGTGGAGCCGGCCGCTGCACATCGTCCACCGGGACGTGAGCCCTCGGAACATCCGCGTGGGCATCCATGGCGAGGTGAAGCTGACCCACTTCACGGTGGCGGCCTCGTCGCTCTCCGGGCGCGAGGTGACGAGCCAGGAGCTGGTGAAAGGTGACATCGCCTATGCCTCGCCCGAGGCACTGCGGCGACGGAAGGTGGATGCCCGGTCGGACCTGTTCTCACTGGGACTGGTGCTGCTGGAGCTGCTGACGGGCCGGCACCCGTTGATGGTGGATGACCTGGCGCCCGTGCAGGAGTCGGAGCCGCTGGAGCTTCACGCGCAAGGGCCGACGTGGATGCCCGTGAAGGAGGTGGCGGCGCGCATGGCCCAGGTGGGCCCGGAGCAGGTGGAGCGCTTGGCGGCGGGGGTCGCCGAGCCCCTGCGGCGCATCCTGCTGCGGGCGCTGCGGCAGAACCCCTCGGAGCGGTTCCAGACGGGCGCGGAGATGGCGGAGGCGCTGCGCGCGTGGCTGGATTCGCAGGGAGGCCACCGGGGTCGTCAGGCCATCGCGCAGGAGGTGGAGCAGGCCGCCGTGGAGGCGACGGTCCGGCGCAACCAGGCGGAGCTGCTCGAGGGCGGGCTGCACCCGGAAGGGCTGACCGTGGAGGAAGCGGCCCTGGCCGGAGAGCCCTCGTCCGAGACGCCCCTGGGCGAAGCCGCGGGGTCCGCGGTCCGATTGTCACAGGTGGCCGAGCTGACGCTGGAGGCGCGCATCACCCAGACGGTGGAACCCGCAGCGGACGCGCGGCACGCCGCCACCGAGGCACCGGACGAGGCACGCCCCGAGGCACCGGAGCCCCCTGACACGGCCCCTGAGTCCACGACGCCCGAGGAGCCCGACACACCGTGACGCGCGTGGCGTCACGGCGAGCTCACAGCACGCCCATGCCGAACAACACGGCCGCCAGCACCAGCAGCGTCGCCAGGATGACCGCCGCCACGCGCAACGGGGAGATGGGCGCCTCGCCCAACACCACCTGCGCATCCTGCCCGTGCACCAGCACCCGGTACGGCTTGTCGCGGTTGCGGTAAGCCAGCACGTATACGGGCAGGGCCAGCCGCTGGGTGCGCAGGCTGAACAGCGCCACGGCGACGTGGATGTTCCGGAAGCGGCTGCCCGGAATGACGCCCTGCTGGAGGCGCTCGCTGGCCAGGCGCTCCACCGCCTCCAGCACGCTCCGCCGGGCGCCCGAGCGCGTGGCCTCGAAGCGCTCGACGTGCGCGCCCTCCGGCCCCTGGGGCGTGTCCAGCCTGGAGCCTCGCTGGTAGTGGGGCGCCAACGCCTCGCACTCCCGCACCGTCAACCCGCGCGAGGCCGGCACCGGGATGCCCTCGAAATCGAAGCGCGTCCGGCCCGCGTGCGGCGCCCAGTTCGACCGCCGCGAGCCCGCGTTCGAGTCCGCCGTCCAGCTCACGTCCACGCCCGCATCGAACATCCACGCCGGCCACCACACCGGACGCAGCGACTCCAGCGAGGCCTCCTGTGCCAGCCCGGACGGCCGGAAGAAGCCGCCCCGCCCCAGGAAGCCCATCAGCGCGCCGCGCGCGGCCTCGGTGTCCACGGTGAAGGGGAGCCAGTGCTGCGCCTGCTCCACCGGGTCCGCCGTCGTCTCCACATGGGTGACGGAGCCGCAGTAGTCACACCGGGGCGCCTTCGCCTCCACGGAGTACTCCACCGCCGCGCCGCAGCTGTCACACCGCACCACGCGCGCCCGCGCGCGCTCCACCGCGGCATGCGGCGGAGGCGGCGCCGTCAGCCCGCAGATGGGGCAACGCAGGTCCTCCGCCTCCAGCGCGGAGTCACAGCGCTGGCAGGGCGCCACCCTCACCGCTTCGGCGCTCATCGCCCACCTCCCGCGAGCAGCCAGCCCAGGGCCAGCACCACCAGCAGCGCCACCACGGCGGACAGCACCTTCCAGGAAGAGATGGGCGCCTTGCCATGGACGGCCCCCGTCTGCCCGTTGACGAGCACCCGCAGCGGCGGCGCGTCCTCCGCGTACTTCACCGCCAGCACCCAGACGGGCAGCAGGCACACGTCGAGCGCCTCCCAGTCCAGCCGGGACTGATGCTCCAGGCCCCGGTGCGAGTCCCCCGGCATGAAGCGCGACAACAGCCCGCCCACCCGCTCCACCGCTTCCTTCCGGGCCAGCTCCTGGCACTGTGCCAGCGTGAGCGAGGGCTCCTCCGCCACCCAGCCGGAGATGAGCGCCGGGGTGTAGCGAGCCAGGCCGCGCAGGTCGAAGGGCTCCAGCGCCTCCAGCTCCGCGTTGTCCAGCCCCTTGGACGCGGTGACGAGCACGTCCGCCACGTAGCTGACCCGCTCGCCTTCCAGCGAACGCCACTCCGTGCGCGTCACGGTGCGCGTGCGCGTCACCCGCTTCCCGTTCTCCGTCGTCGTGTACGTCTCCGTCTCCTGGTAGTTCTCCCCAATGGAGGCGCGGTAGCGCGCCTGCGCCAGCACGCTGTAGAGGTACGCGGGTACGTACACGCCTCGCACCTCGCCCGGCGCGGCGGAGCGGATGCCGGAGCGCGTGAAGCGGCTGCGCGAACGCAACCACCGCGCCACATGCGCCTTCGCCGCCGTGTGCGTGAGCGCGAAGCCCAGCGCGAAGACGGGCTCGGGCACACCGGGCACCGGAGGACGCTCCACCACGGCGGGCGCGGCGCAGTAGGGACAGCGCGTGGTCCGCAGCGCGGGCTCCAGCACCAGACGCGCGCCACAGGACTGACACCCCAGATGGAGCAACGGTCCGGCCACGGCGGACGGTGTCTGTTGAGATTGCTCGGCCATCCGTCAGTCTTGGCGCACCGGACCCGGGACGTCCATTCCGTCCGCCGGCCTGCCCTCCTGGCGTGCATGCCCGTTGGCCCGTTGCCGCGGACCCGTGCCGTCACGAACATAGTGTGGCGGAGGGAATCCATCATGGCTCAGCGCGACAAGCAGCAACAGCCGGGCATCCAGCCACCCGAGGATTACTACGGCCGTACGGAGGAACCGCGGCAACACGCTCCGGAGACAGAAGAGAGCGAAGAGAAGCGCGACCAGGCGGACGCCGCCGAGTCGTCGGAAGGCACGCATCGCATGCGCACCATCGACCCGACGGAGCGCACGCCCGGCGCCATCCTGGATGAGATTGGGGACGGGGATGGTCCGCGCAGCGACGCCGGCACCAACCCATTGCCCGACACCTACTGGAGCGCCTACCCCGACGGCGAACCCCAGAGGGAGTGAGCACTCACGCCGCCCAATGCATGTCAGCCCCCCTCTGTACTGTGTGCTCATTCGCCAGCACCCAGGGGGAGCGATTCCATGGCGGAAATCCGTGAACTGCCGCGTGTGTCCGTGAACAAGTTGGGCGAGTACCTCGTCGCCACGCCCGCGCGTCGCAAGCGCATCATCCACGACCAGAAGCACCCGCCGGAGCAGCAGTACCTGCGCTACCCGGAGGCGTCGCATGCGATTACGGACTTCCTCTGCCGGGGCATGGACCTGTCCATCCTCCGTGAGCACCAGCGCCGCTTCGCGTGCAGCGTGCCCCAGACGGAGTTCGAGGCGCAGCGGCTGCAACTGTGCTCGGAGGCGCTCGAGCGCTTCGCGGACCTGGTGCCCTGGTTGGATTTGGAGGAGACGCTCATCAGCGCGGTGGGCGCGGAGCCTCCCGTGCTGGAGGTGGCGGGCGTCACCATCAGCGTGCGACCGGAGGTCGTGCTCCAGCGCATGGACAGACATGGCAACGCGCGCGTGGGCCTGATGAAGCTGTACTTCTCCAAGCACCAGCCGCTGGATGAGCGGTCGGGGCAGTACATCGGCACGCTGCTCCAGCGCTTCACCGAGCAGCACCTGTGCCCGCTGGGCCCGTGTGACCACCGCCTCATCCAGGTGGTGGACGTCTTCGCGGGGACGGTCTTCACCGCGCCGCGAGCGCACATCCGGCGGCTGAGCGACGTGGTGCTCGCCTGCGAGGAAATCGCGGAGCGCTGGTCCGTCCACTGACGCGGCGAGCCATGGGCTCGGGTGCAGTGCTCAACGAAGCAGCCGCCTGGGGCGATGCGGGGGTGGACACGTCGAAGGACTTCATCGAAATCGATGGTCCTGCTTCGCGCCACCCGATTCCCCAGGGAGTTCCATGAGCACCGAGCACGCCGCCCCCGCCCTCTCCACGCGAGACTTCATCGACATGGAGGAGCGGTATGGCGCGCACAACTACCATCCGCTGGACCTCGTCATCGAGCGGGGCGAGGGCTGCTGGGTTCATGACGTGGAGGGCCGCAAGTACCTGGACTGCCTGAGCGCGTACTCGGCGGTGAATCAGGGGCACTGTCACCCGCGCATCCTGGAGACGCTGCGCGAGCAGGCCGCGAAGGTGACCCTGACGTCACGGGCCTTCCGCAACGACCAGCTTCCCCACCTGTACAAGGCGCTGCGCGAGCTGTCTGGATTGAGCCGCGCGCTGCCGATGAACTCCGGCGCGGAGGCGTGCGAGACGGCCATCAAGCTGGCGCGCAAGTGGGGCTACACCGTCAAGGGCATCCCCGAGGACAAGGCGGAGGTCATCGTCTTCGCGAACAACTTCCACGGGCGCACCATCAGCCTCATCAGCTTCTCCACCGTGCGGAGCTACCGGCAGGGCTTCGGCCCCTTCACCCCCGGCTTCACCGTGGTGCCCTACGACGACGTGGAGGCGGTGCGGCGCGCCATCACCCCCAACACCTGCGCCATCCTGATGGAGCCCATCCAGGCGGAGGCCGGCGTGCTGATTCCGCGCGACGGCTACCTGAAGCAGGTGGCCGAGCTCTGCAAGCAGCACCGCGTGCTGTTCATGGTGGATGAAATCCAGACGGGCCTGGGGCGCACCGGGAAGACGTTCGCCTTCCAGCACGAGGACGTGCGGCCGGACGTCATCGTGGTGGGCAAGGCGCTGTCGGGCGGCTTCTACCCGGTGTCCGCCGTCATGGCGGATGACGAGGTCATGGGCGTGCTCCGTCCCGGCGAGCACGGCAGCACCTACGGCGGCAATCCGCTGGGCTGCGCCGTGGCGCGCACCGCCCTGGACGTGCTGCGCGACGAGCGCCTGGTGGAGCGCTCCGCCGAGATGGGCGCGTCGTTCCTGGCCATGCTGAAGACGCTGAAGAACCGCCACATCGTGGAGGTGCGCGGACGGGGGCTGATGATTGGCGTGGCGCTGGACATCTCCGCGCGGCCCGCCTGCGAGGCGTTGATGAAGGAAGGCGTGCTCTGCAAGGAGACGCACGACTCCGTCATCCGCCTCACGCCGCCGCTCATCGTCACCCAGGCCGAGCTGGACTGGGCCTTCGAGCGCATCAAGAAGGTCATCGAGGCGCTGTAGTCCCAGCGCCACCCGGGCACGCGAGCGACCGCGTGCCTGGGACGGCCGCACCGGGGCCTCGGTTGCCCAGGCGTTTCGCCTTCCACACCGTGTGGGGAACAGCGCGCGGCCTGGGGCGCTGCGACAGGACGGTGGCCGGTGCTCGAAGCCCTCTGGGACAGGCGTGCGCTGCTCGTATCGGGCAAGGGCGGCGTGGGGAAGACGACGCTGGCGGCGGCGCTGGCCGTGGCCGCCGCGCGCGCGGGCCGCACCGTGCTGCTGGCGGAGCTGGCGCCGGAGCAGGACGGGCCTTCGCCCCTGGCGGCGCGCGTGGGGGCGCGCCAGGCGGGGCCGCAGGTGACGCGGGTGCGTCCCGGGCTCCACTTCGTGCGGCTGTCCGCATCGGAAGGGCACCGGCACTTCCTGGAGCGCGCCCTGCCCGCGCGCTGGCTGGCCGACGCCGCGCTGCGCACCCGCGCCCTGCGCCGCTTCCTGGAAGCAGGGCCCGCGCTCCGGGAGATGGGGCTGATGTACCAGTTGCTGGCCCTGCTCCGGCGCACGCGGCCGGATGGACGCTTCGTCCACCCGCTGACCGTCGTCGACCTGCCCGCCACGGGACACGCGCTGGCGCTGGCCGCCCTTCCCCAGCGCGTGCTGTCCCTGATGCCCGGGGGCCCCATCGGACGCGACGTGCGGGAGGGGCTCGACTTCCTCCAGGATGCGGCGCGCACCGCGGTGGTCCTCACCAGCCTGCCGGAGCCACTGCCCGTCAGCGAGGCGCTCACCGTGGCCGCCGAGTTGCGCCGGCTGGAGCTGCCGCTGTCCGCGGCCGTCCTCAACCGGATGCCGGAGGACCCCTTCACGCCCGAGTCCCGCGCCGCCCTGCGCCGGATGCTCGCCGCGTACGGGCGGCACCAGGGGTGGCGTGAGCTGGAGCGGCTGGAGCGGGCCCGGGCCGCCTCCGTCCGGCTGTCACGCGCGCTGCGCGCGCCGCTGCTCACCCTGCCGGAGCTCCACGCCACGGGCCCCGCGCTGGTCGAGGCGCTGGCGGAGGGCTTCGCCCCCCACCCGGAGCACGCACCCTGGCAGGAGGCCCTGCCGTGAGCCATGGACCGCATGGCGGTGGACCCCGGCGCGTGTCACAGGGGCGCACGCCGTGAGCGCGGGCGACCTGCGCCGGCTGCTGCGGGACAAGCGCATCGTCGTCCTGTGTGGCGCGGGCGGCGTGGGCAAGACGACGACGGCGGCGGCCCTGGGCGTGGCCGCCGCGCGCGCGGGACGGCGGGTGCTGGTGCTCACCATCGACCCGGCGCGCAGGCTCGCGGAGACCATGGGGTTGCAGGAGAGCGGCTCCGAACCCACGTCGATTCCCCCCGAGCGCCTCTTCGCCGACGGCCCCTGGGGCACGGGCCTCCTCGACGTGTGGATGCTGGACCCGCGCGCCATCTTCGAGCGCATGGTGCACCAGCTGGCGCCCACACCCGAGGCGGCGCGAGCGATTGTCGACCACCGCCTCTACCGCTTCCTGTCGGAGCTGGTGGCGGGCGTGCAGGAGTACGCCGCCGCCGAGGCCCTGGACGCCTTCCTCACGGACGGCCGTTACGAGCTCATCCTGCTGGACACGCCCCCCAGCCGGCACGCGCTGGACTTCCTGGACGCGCCCGGCCGGCTGGCGCGCTTCCTGGACGAACGCATCGTGTCGCTGTTCGGCCCGAAGAAGGGGGCGCGCGGCGGGCGGCTGTGGCACGGCGCGCAGGCGGTGGTGGACCGCGTCCTGGCGGGCATCTTCGGCGCGGGCTTCACCCAGGAGATGCGCGGCTTCATCGGCGCCTTCGGCGGCCTCTTCTCCGGCATGCGGCTGCACACGGAGCGGCTGCACCAGCGGTTGGCGTCGCCGGACGCGGCCTTCCTGCTGGTGACGTCCCCCGAACCCGCCTCCCTGCGCGAGGCCACCTGGTTCCGCGAGACGCTGGCCGCGCGGGGCCTGCCCTTCGCGGGCTACGTGCTGAACCGGAGCTGGGCCCATGACGACGTGCTCGCGGCGCCGGAGGCACTGCTGGAGCACACGGGAGGCGACCGTCACGCGGAGCACGCAGTGGCGGCGCTGGCCCGCCTGGCCGCTGTGGAGCAGGCGCGGGCCCAGGCCCACCGCGACGTGCTCGACCGCCTCACCCGGCACCTTCCCTTGGGGACGCTCGCGGTGGCCGCGCCGGACGCAGGCGCGGAGCTGGAGGAGTTCAGCGGATTGGTGCGCCTGGGTGACGCACTGGCCGCGGGGTGAGGAACGCCAGGGCGGGACGAGCACCCGCTCGCCTGGACGCCCGTCCCTTGGAGGCACGCTGCCTCACCACCAGCGTTGCAGTTTGAACCCGACTTCGCCCGAGGAGCGTCATGGCCCACAGAAGCATGGACAACGGCAGGGACGAAACCCACCGCGAGGCGGACGTGGCGCCTCCGGGCTCGCGTGAGCGCGCCGAGTCCGACCTCACCGGCTGGAACCCCGCCCGCGACGAGGAGTCCTCCACCCGGCAGGGCCGCTACTACCGCGCGGCGACGATGCGCATGGCCCTGCCGCGCACCCAGGTGGACGACGGGCCTCGCGAGGACATGTACGGCACGCCCCCGGAGGACAGCGGCCCCTACGGCCGGGATGACCGGGACAGCCGCTACGCCACCGGCTGGGGCCCCCGGCACGACACCGGCGAACAGGACGTCGAGCTCTCTCGCCAACGCGCCGACTACCGGCCCTGGGACCGCTCCGGCTACGGCGGCGGGAGCGAGCCCTCCCGCCCCCAGCCGCCACAGGGGGAGTCCCACCGCGACGTGCGCTTCCACGGCCGTGAACGCGGCTTGCACGGCGAGGAGCGCCATGGAGACGCGCGCCCCCGCTACCGGATGAACCGGAGCGCCTCCCTGGGCCCGGGCCGCGACGAGGCGAGCACCCACCGCTGGGCAGGAACAGGCGCGCCTTCGTCCACCGGCGCACGGCGTGACGGAGCGAGCACCCAAGTCTACACCGCCGTCGCGGGCCGCTCCGAGGCGAGCACCTCCCGCCGGGACGACCGCGCCCGCCACGGCCGCTGGCGTCACGAGCCCCTGCTGGCCCGCGAGGTGATGACGCGCAACGTGCGCACGGCGCGCCCGGAAAGTCCGCTGCGGGACATCGCGCGAATCATGAAGGACGAGTCCTGCGGCGTCGTTCCCATCGTGGACGAGCGGAGCCGGCTGGTGGGCATCGTCACCGACCGGGACCTGGTGGTTCGCGCCTTCACCGGGGGCCGCTCGCCGGAACAGCTCCGCGCGTCCGACGTGATGACGGATGACGTGGAGGCCGTCACGCCGGACGACACGCTCCATGACGTCATCGGACTGATGGGACGCCGCCAGCTGCGCCGCATCCCCGTGGTGGAGCGCGACGACAGCATCGTGGGCATCATCTCCCTGGGCGACATCGCCCTGCGCGCCGACCACGACGAGGAGCTGCAACAAGCCCTGGAGCGCATCTCCTCCAAGCGCTCCTTCTGGAGCCGGCTCGGCTGAGCAATGCCGCGTTCCCTTCGGGTGCGGGCGGGCCCTGTGTCTGGCCCACCCGCGCCCGGCGCATGGCTCACGCCACGCCGGTCAGCACCACGGAGTCGCCCGTCTCCGACACCGTGAACTTCTTGAGGGGAAGGGTGGCCGGGCCCTGCGTCACCGCGCCATCGCGCGTGAAGATGGACGCGTGGCAGGCGCAGAACAGGTCCGCCTCCTGCTCCCGGTAGTTCACCTCGCAGAAGGCGTGGGTGCACACGGAGTCCACCGCCGACAGCGAACCGTCCTGCAAGCGGAACACGAAGATGCGCTTGCCGTACCCGGACGGAACCCCCGTCACCGAGCCGCCCACGTCACGCAACTGGGGGAACTGGCTGAGCGGGAACACCACCTGCCCGTTCACCGCGGCCGGGAAGTCGCTCTGGCCCGCGCGCAGGTTGATGCGCAGCACGCCCGTGTTCGGGTTGTACTCCGCCGCGAACGTCTGCAGCGGCACGGTGGCCGGCCGCTGGAGCACCGAGCCATCCGTGGCGCTGAAGCGCGACAGGTGACAGGGACAGATGACGTCCTTGCCGTCGAAGCCCAGCGGGCACCCCACGTGGGTGCACAGCGACGACAGCACGGAGAAGTCGTTTGGCGCGCCGTCGTCCTTGGAGTGCACCACCAGCAGCGGCACCTGCTCACCCGGGACGCGGACCGTCAACGCGCCGCCTACGGGCTCCAAATCCGGATAGCGCGACACCAGGATGTCCACTGTCCCCTGCTCGCTGGCCGTGACGTCCGTCACCGGAGCGGGGTTGATGTCCGGCGCGCAGCCCGGCAGCGTCGTCGCCGCCGCGCTCGCCGCGCCTGTTCCCAGAATGCCCTTGAGGAATCCTCGTCGCGTCGAACTCACGTACCCTCCACCTCGAATACCAGCTTGGGCTCCAGCACCAGGACGTCGTCCACCTTCACCATCAACAGCGACGGGCGGTTGACGTTGTAGGCATCCAGGCTGATGTCGAAGCTGCCCTCGGCCACCGCCTCCTTCTCCGACTTGAACAGCACCGTCATCGGAATCTCCACGGTCTTCTTCACGCCGTGGAACGTCAGCTGGCCCTTCACCTTCACCGGCACCTTCGCCGGGAAGCTGGTGGGCGGCTTCACGCCGGTGGCCACGCCCTTGAAGTCGATGATGGGAAACCTGGCCGCGTCCGTCGTCTCCAGCATGTGCGCGTCGCGGTTGGCGTTGCCCGAATCGAAGTCCTTCACGTTGGCGCGCACCGCCACCTGGAGCGTGCCGTCCGGCAGCAGGCGGGCCTTGCCGTCGCTGGGCGGCGCCTTGCCCACCACCTCATGCAGCTTGTGCTTGAGCTTGTAGGTGAGGGAGCTGGCGTCCTTCTTGACACTATACGTGCGGGCCTGCGACTGCGCGACTGCGGGCAGCGCGAGCACCAGGGTGGCGATCAGGGCGATTCGTCGAGCAATCACGTCAACCTCCAGGGAACCACTACGAAAGGCATGCGCTTCAGAAGAACAGTGTGAAGACGCCGGCCGACACCGCGCCCAACGTCACGTAGCCGGAGATCTGGTGCGCGGTGGCCAGGTCCGTCTCGGACAGCCGGCCAAAACGGTCCGTGGCCATGATGCCGAGGATGACTTGCGCCACCATGCCGACGGTGGCGAGCGCCATGAACATCTTGTGAACGGTGATGGTGTCCCACTGGAGCTTCTCCTTCTCGAAGGGCTCCGGCGCCAGCACCCCCAGCATTCCCACGGTGGCGAACAACGCCGACGTGCCGATGGCGAGCCCCCGGTGCAGACCCAGCAGGTTGCGGTCATCACCGCCGCCGCGGAACGAGTCGTTGAACTGGAGCTGGCCCACCACCGTGGTGCCGACCAGACCGGCGGCCATCGCGAAGCCCAGGCCCTGGTGCAGCTTGAGCATGGTGCGGCGCCGGCCAATGCGCTTCTCCAGGTCCGGGTCCACCTGCGCGGCGGCCGCGGCTTCGGCGGGCTCCAGCAGGTCGAAGTCCAGCGAGTCGCCCTCTTCCGCCGGGGCCTCCCCGGACTTCTTCTGGGCGGTGGGCGCATCGTCCGTTGGAGACAGGGGCTTGGCGGGCTCCACCTGCATCGTGGGCTGGGCCTGAAGCTCCGGGGCGTTCACGCCCCGCGAATCCACGGCCGGCGCGGCCTTCTTGCCCTTCTTCGCGGGCTTGCGCTTGGACGTGGCCTTGACCGGCTTCGCGGCCTTCGTCTTCGTAGCCTTCGCCTTCGTGGAGGACTTCACCGCCCGGGTCTTTTTCGCGGACTCGGTCTGGCGCTGCTGGGCCCAGGCGGTATGGGGGGCGGCAATCAACGACAGGACGACGAAGAAGGCAGCAAAGCGGGTCATCAGGCTTATCCGTGTAGACGCAAAGCAAACTGCCGGGTCAGGACCGGTCATCCGAGCGCGTGTCCTCCGCCACACCATCACCAACCCACCTTCTCCGAGGACGGAGCAAACGCTATCGCGTCGAACGGTACCGCCCAAAAATCGGCGGACCGGCATCATTTTCCGCGGCCCCCCTGTTCGAACAGCGTCGGCAGTCCGGGGACGCGGCGGCTGACGGTAGCGTCCGCACTTGGGAATCGGGAGGTGTCTGAAGGTCACGGCTCAGTGTCGAGCACCGGCCAGGGGTGAAGGGCGCGTCCGGGCCGTCGAGCCCGGCGGCTCACTTCACAGGGAACAACCTGACGCCCCGAGGCGGGGCGGCCTCACGCCTCACGCGGGGGTGGTGGCGGGGACTTCCGAGCGCGGCGCGTTGCCGGTGGTCAGCTCCAGGCCGAGCGCGTGCGGATCAAAGTACGCATAGAAGCGGCGGATCCGGTCGCCATCCCACTCGATGATGGACACGCCCTCATAGGCCACCGCCGCGCCGTTGTGGGCGGTGCCCTGCGTCTCCCATTCGAGCGCGACGCGGGAGCCCGCCTCAATCATGTTGCGGAAGGTGGACTCCACGCGTTGGAGGGTACCCTTGTACTCACGCCAGAACCGCCGGGCGCCCTCCTGGCCAGAGAAGACCTGCGGCGAGGCCACGTTGCTCACCTGTGCGTCGTCACTGAAGAGGGAGACGAGGGTCTCCAGGTCCCCCTCCTTCTCCAGCTTCGCCAGTGCATCCACGAACCGCTGCGCTCGCTCCGTCGCCATGCGCTGCCTCGCTCCTCGTGAAAGAGTCACCCAGGTGAAGGGTGCGCACGCCTCGAGGACATGTCCCTCCGAAGGGCCCGGCCCCTCGCCCTCCGGACGGCCGCGCGGGGGACTCGCCGCGGGGCCCGGTGGTAGACTCACGTCTCCGCGGCCATGACCTCCACGCATACCCGCCCCGCCGAGCCGACGAGCGATTCCCATGTGGAGTCTCTGGCGCCGCTGCCTGCCCCCCCTTCGCTGGCCGCGCTGCGGGACGCCCTGAGCTCGCCCGGCGTCATCCCCTCGGAGGTGGACGCGCTCATCGCGGCGATTGCCCAGCATCCCGCTGAAGACCCGGAGGCCCTGCGCGAGCGAACGGACTACCTGCTGTCCCTGATGACGCTGCCGGGGGATGCCAGCGTCCAGACGGGGAGCGCCGGCATCACGGTGCGCACCGCGGCGGTGGAGGCCCTGCTGGAGCTGGGCTACCCGTATGCGCTGGAGGTCCCCCCCGACGCCCTGGAGCGGGCCCGGCGCGAGCGGAAGCTGCCGACGACGGCGGCCCCCACGCCCCGCTTCCTCCGCTCGCCCATCCTGGCGACAACCGCCACGCTCCTCTGCCTGGTGTTGCAGCTCGTCCTGATGGCCCTCCCGGACGTCCGCACGCTCGACGATATCGGTGCGTTGCTGACGCCCTACCTGCTGCCCGTCATCGCGCCCGCGCTGCTGGCCATCCTCGGAACCTGGACGAAGACGCGCCCGCTCCAGTACCTCGGAAGCCTGGGCCTGGGAATCCAGGGCCTGTTCTGGTTCGGCGGCGTCTTCATGCTGACACGGATGGCGACGAACGCGCCGTGGCTGTGGGTGGCCGCGCCCTGGTACCTCCCCTTCATCGCCTGCTACCTGGTGTGGCCTCGCCCCCTGCCGCCCACCGAGGGAGATTCCTGAGCGTTGGGCTCGTGGCCCAGGTCCGTGTCCTCAGCGCGGCAAGGCCCGGGTCCACGCCTCCCGATTCCACCCCTCCTTCGCATAGGCCGCTCGCGTGGACTCAGGCAGCGCGTCCCAGGCCGTGCGGGATGCCAGCTCGGCGGGTGGTTGGAAGATGTTCCGATGCCCGGGGTCGAAGGATTGCTGGGCCCGCTCCGCCGTCAGGCCCTTCATGGAGAAGCCCGCCTCGGCGCTGGCCTGGCTCCCATCCGCCTTGAGCTTCGCTGACACGCCGCCCCCGAGCTCCGCTTTCTTCGCGTTGAGTGTCGCGTGCACCTGGAACAGCGAGCCGACACCCACCGCGACGCGCTGCTCGCCGTCCGATGCCAGGCTGAGCTCCACGAGTCCCAGGTTCACCTTGACCTTCCTCTCCGTCTCGCCCGAGCTGTCGTGTGACAGCTCGACGCCCACGGGGCCCGAGCGCGCGGAGACGCCCACGTCCCCCTTCAGCTCCCCGTGTCCCCGGGTGTCGAGCGCCGCCTTCGCGCTCCACTGGGCGCTCTCGTTGCTGACACCCACCTTGCCGTGAAGCTGCACCGTGCCCCCGGCGCGCTCCCCAGAGAGCGCCCGCTGCCGGGCGCTGACGTGTTGCAGCGTCAGGTTGAGCGTCTTCGGCTGGCCGATGCCCGCCTTCCAGGCCGCCTCGTAGTCCCGCCGCGACGGGTCCTTCCACTCGAGGCCCAGGAGGGATTCGGGCAGGTGCGCGGCGCGTGGCGGTCCCAGCGCTCCCAGTTCCTGGAGGCTCTGGGCCCCATCCACCGCGCGGGCATACCGGCCGAGGTATTCGGTGTGCGCCCGGTAGAAGCCCGCGCCCACGTCGATGGCGTGTGCGTTCACCGCGTCACGCATCGCCCCCGGCAGCCGCCGGTCATTGACGAAGACGTCCGGCACCGCCGGGTAGCCCAGGGGGCCCACCGGACCCGACTCCCCGTTGCGCCGATGGAGCACGCCCTTCGACTCCGCCTGCTCCAGGAACGCGAGCCGCGAGCCCGCGTCCTGCGCCTTCACGTATGCGCCCAGCAGCCCCTCTTGCTGCAAGCGCTCCAGCGCGACCCGGTACGTGCCCGCCGGGAGGCTTCCCAGCGCGATGTGCACCGCCCGCACGTCATCGGCACCGACGGTCCAGTTCTCCAGGCTCCGCGTCAGGCGCGCGCGGATGCCTTCGAGCACGTCCGTGGGCGCCTCCTTCGAGCCCTCCGGGCGCGACCAGCCTCCCAGCACGGCCATCTCCCCCGCGGACCGGGCGGGGCCCGCCCCAGCAGGCGTGGATCCGTGAGACGAGGGCTCCGGTGTCCTGGCGGTGGATCCGTCGAAGGCGCGCACCTCGTTACGCTGAGGGGATGCCTGCGCGCGGGGCGCCGCGGCGCGTGACGGAGAAGGGGGCGCCGCTCCGGCCTCCGTGGGGGTGTCGATGGTGGACAACGAGGAACTGCCGGACGAATCGATACGAGGCATGGGACGCGCTCCGGGTGGGAACGGCCTGTCCGATGCAGTTGGCACACCAGGGCGCCTCCCAGGGCCACGCGCGTTCGGCGGTCGCCCCGGCTGGACGCGGCATCTCCCCAATGGGACTCGCCCGAAACGCGACGGGGACCGGGGCCTCCCTGGCCACGGTCCCCGCTTCACCGCACCGCGCGTTGGGAGCGCGGGCTCAGAAGACGTTCTGCGCGCGGCGGTAGTACATCTCGCGGTCCGCCATGCCGTTGTAGCCACCGTTGATGCGGCGGGTGACCTCGCGGAAGTTGCCCGCGTCCGCGTAGGTGTTGAGGTTGCGCGACGACCAGTACCAGCCGGCGATGCGGAACGCGACGTCCGGGTCCTTGGCGCGCTGGGGGTTGCCCTCCAGGTCGATGCCCAGCGCCCGGCCCGCGGCGCGGTAGTTGGCGCGGCCCGTCAGCTGGATGGGGCCACGGCCCTTGTAGCGGACGCCGTCGCCCGGCTGGGTGTTGCCCAGGTCCCTGCGGCCCTCGTAGGCGGCGCCGGAGGCAATCTCCTCCATGTAGCGGAGCTGGCCGCTCTCGTGCGCGAGCTGCGCCAGGAAGGCCGCCTTGCGCATGGGCGTGGTGATGTTCGCCTCCGCCATGGCCCGGTTCAGGTGGGGCAGGTACTGCTCCGCCTTCGCCTGGGACAGGTTGGGCATCACCGCCCGGAGCTGCTGCACCGTCACGCCGGCGGATCCACCGGTCGGCGGCTTCGGGCCACCCACGCCCCCCACCGGCGGCTTGTTCGGCGCCGGCCGGGTGGGAGACGCGCCGCCCCCACCCGGAATCGTGAGCCGCTGGCCCGCGTAGATGAGGTTGGGGTTGGAGATGTTGTTGGCCTTGGCCAGCGCGCCCACCGACGTGCCGTACCGGCCCGCGATGCCGCTGAGCGTGTCGCCCGACTTCACGGTGTACGAACCGCCGCCCGAGGAAGGCGACGCACCGCCCCCACCCGGAATCGTGAGCCGCTGGCCCGCGTAGATGAGGTTGGGGTTGGAGATGTTGTTGGCCTTGGCCAGCGCGCCCACCGACGTGCCGTGCCGGCCCGCGATGCCGCTGAGCGTGTCGCCCGACTTCACGGTGTACGAACCGCCACCCGAAGCACGAGGCGCGTCGAAGCCGTCCGGGATGCGGAGCTTCTGCCCCGCGTAGATGAGGTCCGGGTTGGAGATGCCGTTGCTCTTCGCGAGCGACGACACCGAGGTGTTGAAGCGCTGGGCCAGCGCGCTGAGGCTATCGCCACGGCGAACGGAGTAGATCGTCACGGGGGGCAGACTCCTGGAAACAGAGAGGCGACGTACCCACATTTTCGTAACGACTGAGAGGATGTTTCCCCGCAAGATCAGTTATTTATGCATAAACTTATGCAAAATCACTGAAATCACGAAATTGTGACACACGGGATGGGTCGTCACAGACTCGTGACATCATCCCCCCAAGTAGCCAGGATGTCGCACCCCAGCGGCCACGCTTGTGTGACTCCGGGGGTTCCGTTACCTCCGGGGCCATGTCCGCTGACTCCGTCCTTCCGGCCCCTCGGGCCCGTCTCACGCAGCGCCCGGGCTTCTGGGCTGGTGTCGCCGTGGCCGCGCTTGGCGTCACCGCCACGACGGGGGCCATGCTGATCCGTGGCCAGAGCAGTGGCCCCCTGCCCCAGCTGGGCGCGCTGCCAGACTTCACCTTCACCCGGCATGACGGCCAGCCCTTCGGGAGCACGCAGCTCCGGGGCAAGCCCTTCGTGGCCAACTTCATCTTCACGCGCTGCCCCACCGTCTGCCCGGCCTTCACACGGAAGATGGTGGGCGTGCAGGACGCCACCGCGTCCCATGGCGCCGGGCTCCAGCTGGTGTCGTTCTCCGTGGATCCGAAGTACGACACCCCGGAGCGGCTCACCGAGTATGGCGAGCGCCACGGCGCGGACTTCTCCCGCTGGAGCTTCCTCACCGGCGACTACGAGCAGCTGAAGGAGACCATCGTCCAGGGCTTCAAGGTCAGCATGGGCCGGGAGCCCGGCGCGCCCGAGGACGACCTGCTCTCCATCTTCCACGGGACGCACTTCGTGCTCGTGGACGACGCCGGGCAGATTCGCGGCTACTACGACAGCGCGGACAGCGACTCCACCGAGCGCCTCATCCGCGACACCCAGCGCCTGGCCCAGACAGGGCACTGAGCGCCGCCGCGCGGGGGCCGCGTCGCCCGCAAAGCCGAAGGGCCGGCCCCGCAGCTTCGCGGGAGACCGGCCCTGGGGCTTGCTACCAGTTCGCGCCAGAGGCGCGGATCATCACTCCACGAAGCGGGCGTGGTTCTGCGCGATGATGTTCTGGAAGTTCTGCAGGCCCAGCGGGTTCTCCGCGAAGGCGCCGACCTTGTCCGCCGCGCCCTTGACCGCCTGCGCGATGTTGGTGATGTCCTGCACCTTGGGGGCGATCTTGGACAGGAAGCCCAGGCTGCCCAGCGTGCCCTCACCCAGGAAGGACGCGGCACCCTGCTTCACCAGGTTCTCCGCCGTGGGGCCCAGGAACTTGCCGACCAGGGGCAGCTTGCCGACCTTCTCACCGATGAACTTGGCGATGGGGTCCACCAGCGAGCTCAGGGGCTTCTGGAGGAACTCCATGGCCTTGCCGCCGATGTTCGCGATGCCACCGGCAATCTTGCTCACCGTGCTAGCAACCTTGCCAATCGTCTTCGTGACTGCCTGGAGAGCGCTGCCCATGGTCGTACCCTCGAATTCTTAGTGCTTTGGAAGCAGAGATTTGTGCCGGAAGGAAAACTCGAGGGGATTCTCGGTGCGTGTGGGGAATTGTTTCCTCTCCCCTTTTTCGTCGAATTTTCCCCACCGGCCCCCGCCCGGGGTCTCAGGGATTACGGACGGTTACCGCCGCTGCTGCCCTTCTTGAGCTGATCCATCAGCTCCTGGCGGGCGGCAGGATCTTGCGGACCGGTGGGAGCAGCGCCGCCCACGGGAGGCGAGGTGAGGGACGGCTTGCCGGCGGTGGAGACCTTGTCCTGGGTGAACTTGGAGGCCTCGAAGTCCGGGGGGGAGCCGGGCAGCTCGCCCTTCATGCCCTTGATGAGGATGTTGGCGGCCTCCTCGGTGGAGAGGGGGTTGAAGCCGTTGCGGCGCAGCTCCTCGTCGGAGATGACGGCGACCTCGGCCTCCTTGTCCTTGTCCTGGGCGTACTTGAGGACCAGCTCCACGTAGTCCTCGAGCTTCATGCTCACGGCCTCGGCGATCTTCTTCGTCTCCGGATCCTTGAGCAGCTCCGCGCGAACGACCTCGATGGGTCGCTTCAGGCCGCGCTTCGGCTTTCCGGTGTTTTCCTGGGACATGCTCTTGCTCCGAGAAGGAAATGGGACAGTGCGCCGGACTCTAGCCCAGTTTCCCCGCTTCACACATTCCCGCCCACCTTGGAATGGCCGGAGCCCGCGTGCGGGAGAGGGAGGGGGACGGCTTCACGCCCGTGTGCCCGTGACTACCTTTGGCGCCAGCGAAGGACAGTCACGGAGACGAGGCGCGCCATGGCGATTTCCAAGCGGGGGCTGGTGGACAGGGTGAAGGAGGTGGCCGTCCAGGCCGGCACGCGCGGCGCGCGGGTCCTCCTGGGCACCGCGGTGGTGACGGCCCGGGGAGTGGCCAACCTCCAGTCCAAGATTCGGGGCGCCCCGGCCCGCGGCCGCGTGAAGACGGCGGCGGCGGAGGGGACGCGGCGCACGGCCAAGGCGGCCCGCGGCGTCATCGAGAGTGGCAAGCCCACGAAGGCCCCGGCGCGCCGCAAGTCACCGTCCATCAAGACGGCCTCCGCGGCGGGCGCCAACAATCAGGTGGGCCGCAAGTCCGTGCCCGGCCAGGCCGCCGCCGCCAGGCGCGGCACCGCGAAGACACCGCGCCCCGCCACCAAGGCGAAGCGCGGGCAGAAGCACCGGCACTGAGGCGCGGCTTCAGCGGGCGGCGTTCCTGGACACGGCCTTCGCTCGAGCGCCTCCGCTCACCTTCTTCTGCTTGGGAGCGATGCGCGTCACCGTGCCCGGGCGCCGGGCCATGGCCGCCTCGAGGGCCGCTTCCTCCGCGGCGCGGGCCGCGGCGGCCTTCAGCGCGAGCTGTTCGGCCTGCTGCGCCCAGCGGCGCTTCAACACGTCCCGCAGCCCGTCCTTCTGCAGGTCCACCTGGGCCTTGTGCAGACGGTAGTGCAGGTCCTCGCGCAGCGTGCCGCGCGCCAGCGCCGCGTCCGCCGAGCCGGAGACGCCCAGCACCAGCTTCGGCCGCTCCTCCTGCGTCCGCAGGCACTGCAGCAGGACGAACTGCGCGTCCCGCCCCAGCTTCGCCACGTCCGGGATGAACACCACCCCGTTGGGATGCCGGAGCGCTTGCGGCAGCTCGGCCGCCTGCCGCACCTCCACCAGCTCCACGTTGAAGTTGCGCGCGGCTTCCTGCGCCCAGCAGCGCCGCTCCTCTTCCGTACCGCCATGGAGGAGCAGCGAGGAACGGTTACAGACGAGCTCCACTTCACGATAACCCTGCGGTGTCACCGGCGGCCCCCCTGCGTCTGGAAATGCGTGATTTCTAGATTCTAATGCAGACGTGCCCTACCGGGCACGTCGGAGCCGGCACCACCTGACAATCCATTCATGTGATGACAGGTATCCCCCGTCTGAAACACCTGCCTCAGGCGGAGGGCACCACCATGACGGGCCGGCGGCAACGCGTCACCAGCTCATGGGCCACCTCGCCCTCCAGGGCGTCCCGCAGGCGCGAGGGCTCCAGGGACGTCCCCACGCACACCAGGTCCACCCCTTCGCGCTCCGTGGCCTGGCAGATGGCCAGCGTCACGTCCTCGCCCGTCACACCCTCCACGCTCCAGCGCACCGTCTGGGCGGTTTCGTCGCGCGGCACCAGCTCCCACAGCCGCTGGAGCACCTGGTCCCTGTCCCTGGCGGGCTCGGGCAGCACGCCGTAGTGGTCCGCGAAGCCGCGGTCCTCCAGCTTGCGGCGGTGGACGTGCAGCAGGTGCACCCGGCCCCCGGGTCCCACCAGCGTGCGCGCATGGGAGATGGCCTTGGTGCAGGCCTCGGAGAAGTCCACGGGTACCAGCACGCTTCGCGGTGGGCGGTCCGCGCGCCGGGCCTGCACCATGGGGGGCACACACACCACGGACTGCGCCGCGTGCCGCAGCACCCCCGCGGACACCGAGCCATGCCACAGCCGCTTCACCCCGCTGCGCTGGTGCGTGCCCACCACCATCAGGTCCGCGCCGCGCGTGTGCGCCACGTGCATCAGGTGGTCCGCCGGACGGCCGAAGCCGGGCTCCAGCACCACCTCCACGCGGCCCTCGCCCACCAGGTCCCCCACCTGCTCGCGCACCTCGCGTTGCAGCACGCGCTCCACGATGGGGTCCAGCGCCTCCATGCCCTGCAGCGCCGGCTCCAGCAGCTCCACGTGCACGGGGCTGTGGATGCCCAGCCGTTCCCGCTCGTCCATGGGCGAGCACACGTAGGTGGCGAGCACGTCACACGGCCCCACGCGGCGCAGCTCGCGCAGGAAGGACACCGCGGCGCCCGTGGTGGAGGAGCCGGGGTCCACGCCCACCAACACCAACAGCCGCCTGCGGCCCCGCGCCCAGTCGGTCAGCGCGGTGTCGCTGCGCACGGCCAGCACCGGCGCGCAGCCGTAGCGGGACAGGCGTTCGGGCACCGTGGCCCGCCGCCACGCCGGGGTGCGCCAGCCAGTCGCTGCCACCACAATCCACCGCGCGTGCCGGCACTCCTCGTCACTGAGCACTTCATCCGCGGAGGTGCCCGCCTGCAGCCGGTAGCGCACCGCCCTCGCGAGCGTTTCGAGCCGCGCGGCCTCCGCCTCCAACCGCTGCTGGGTGAGGGCCAGCGCGCCAGTGCCATCGTCGAGGAATGCGTCGCCCTCCGCGACGCCCAGGAGCAGCAGCGGCTCTTGCAGCCGCCCCGCCACGGCCGCCGCCACGTGGGCAGCCGCGAGGGACTCAGGGGACAGGTTGGTGACGCACACGATGGCCATGGCTGCCCTCCAGGTTCGGGAAGACCCTTCCCCGTGAAGGAAACAATGGCCATGGCGACGCCAGGAAGCGGGCACCCGCCCTACGCTGGCTCGCTCCAGGGCCCGGCGCGCACCGCACCCGCGGGCTCGCGGGGCCTGGGCACGCCCCAGCGCCTGCCCGCCCGCACGTCACGTACGCTCAGGCGCAACCTTGGGCGCGGCATGCCCGTCATGGTTGGTGTGGTCCTGCTCCTCGCCCGAACCACCCCGGTCTCCGCTCTTGCCGAACGTGGACAGGAACACCTCGTCGCCGTTGCTCGTGTAGCGGTACGGCCGGCCCCACGGGTCCAACGGCACGGAGGGCAGGTACGCGGGCACCAGCAGCTCCTCCACGTCCGCGTCTTCCGGCAGGGTGCCCTTGTCCGCGCGGTAGCGGCCCAGGGCCTCCTCCAGCAGGGCGAGGTCCTGGTGGATGCGGTCGGCGTGCACGGCCTTGGAGCCGCTCAGCGCGCCCACCAGGACGGCGACCACCAACCCGAGTCCGAAGACGAGCCCCACGAACAACACGGGGGAGCGGCGGGACGGAGGGGGCTCGTCAGACGAGGCGTTCATGACCTCTTCCTATAGCCGCTTTCCGGTCGCGAGGCGCGCGTGGACTTCACCTGTTACAGGGCGCGGAACAGTGGAACGGGCTGCTGCTTGCCCTTCAGCCGCACGGGGGGCAGGTCCTCGAAGGCCGTCTCGTTGGCGTCCACCAACTCGCGGGTGCGCTCCCCCACCAGGATTTCCCCCGGGCCCGCCAGCGCGCACAGCCGCGCGGCCACGTTCACCGCGTCACCGATGCAGGTGTACTCGGCGCGCACCGTGCTGCCGATGTTGCCCGCCACCACCACGCCCGAGTTGATGCCGATGCCCAGCTCCAGCACCAGCGGCTGGCCCTCGCGCCCGCCCGCCGCCCACTCCGCCTCCGCCTCGATGCGCAGGTCCGTCAGCGCATCCATCATCATCTTCGCGGACTGGAGCGCACGCAGCGCGTCATCCGGACGGGCCACCGGCGCGCCGAAGACGGCCATCAGCCCGTCGCCCAGGAACTTGTCCAGCGTGCCGCCGCAGGTGAGCACCGCGTCCGACATCCGCCCGAGCACCTGGTTGAGCACCCCCACCACCTGCTCTGGAGGCAGGCTCTCCGCCAGGCCGGTGAAGTTGCGGATGTCCGCGAACAGCAACGTCACCTCGCGCTTCTCGCCGGTGAGCACCACCGCGTCCGCGCTCTTGAGGATTTCCTCCACCACCGCGTCGGACGTGTAGCGCGCGAACAGCTTGCGCATGCGCTCCGTTTCACCGGTGCGGCGCACCACGCTTTCGATGCGCGCGGCCAGCTCGTCCATGGACGCGGACTTGTTGACGTAGTCATCCGCGCCAGCGCGCAGGCCGCGCACGCGCTCGGCCTCCCCGTCGTTGGCGGTGAGGATGATGGCGGGCACCGCGTGGCTGGGGCCTTCCTTCAGGCGGCGGCACAGCTCCACGCCGTCCAGGCCGGGCATCTCCAAATCGCTGAGGACGATGACGGGCTGGAGGCGGCCCATGCTCTCCAGGGCCTCGAACGGGTCCTGGAAGCAGAGGACTTCGTAGCCCAGCGCCACCAGGCCCTCCTGCACGAAGGCGCAGGCCAGCGGGCTGTCGTCCACCACCACCACGCGGCGACGGCCGTCAGAGGAGGGGCGCGGCAGGTCCTGCCGCCCGGCGATGCGGTTCTGCAGCCCCAGCGCCTCGTAGATTTGCTTGTAGGTGCAGTGGCCCAGCTCCACCAGGATTTCGCCCAGCTTGCGGCCGTCGCGGCGCTGGCGCGCGAGCGCCTCGTCGAGCTGCGCCAGCGTCACGTACTTGAGCCCCACCAGCAGCTCCCCCAGCGCGGGCTGAAGGGGGCTCTTGTCCTGGTGCAGCCCGAGCGCCTCTCCCAGCGCGTCCTGAATCTGCTCTCGCGTGACGTAGCCCAGGGAGATGAGGGCTTCCCCCACGCGCTGCCCGGTGAGGGCCTGGAGGGCGAGCGCCTCCTGCACCTGGCCGGGCGAGACAATCCCCAGCTTGAGCAGCAAATCACCAAACAGGGGGCTGGAAGCACTCATGGTGGGTGAGTGTACCTCACACCCCCCACCCACGGGGAGTCCGGGACTTACGGCCGTCCGCGCGGCGCCACCACGCGGAGGTCCAGACGGCGGTTGGCCTCGCGTCCCTGGGCAGTCTCATTCGACTCGACGGGCTTGTCCGGGCCGAATCCCCACGCCTCCAGCCGCTCCAGTGGGACACCCCGCTCCACCAGGTAGTTCCGCACCGCCTCCGCGCGCGCCAGCGTCACCTCCCGCTGCACGTCCGGGTCCCCGCGGTTGTCCGTGTGGCCCTCGATGGCGATGACACCCAGCCGCGGGTGCACCAGCAGGACTTCGGCCACGTTGTCGAGCACCGGCTGGACGCGCGGCTGGAGGGCGGCGGTGCCGGGCGCGAAGGAGATGCGCTCCAACAGCTCCAGCCGGTCCGGGCGGATGACGACGCGCTGCTTGCGCGGCGCCGGGCACCCCTGGTTGTCCACCGCGCCCCGCTCACGCGGGCAATTGTCCCGGTGGTCCGCCACGCCGTCACCATCCACGTCCCGCTCCGGGCAGCCGCGCAGCGAGGGCAGTCCCTCCTCGTCGGGACAGGCGTCCTCTTCATCCGGCACGCCATCCCCATCCGCGTCGCGGATGGGGCACCCCTCGCGCGAGGCGGGCCCGGGCTCGTCCGGGCACTTGTCCGCCGCGCCCTCCACGCCGTCGCGGTCCGGGTCGTCGACAGGGCAGCCCTGCCGCTCCAGCAGGCCGAACACCCGCGGGCAGGCGTCCTTCGCGTCCTCCACGCCGTCCTCGTCCGAGTCGCGGATGGGGCAGCCGTCCCGCGACGCGGGCCCGGCGTGACGCGGGCACTTGTCCAGCGCGTCCTCCACGCCGTCGCCGTCCGTGTCCTTCGCGGGGCAGCCCTGGAGCCGCGCGGGCCCGCGCACGGTGGGGCAGGCATCCGCCCCATTGAGGACGCCGTCCCCATCCGCATCCAAGCCCGGGTCGAGCGGAGGCGCGTGCCGGCAGCCCGGAGCGGCCACGGCCAGCACGGCGGCGGCGAGCAAGGCCAATCGGTGGAGTGCGCGCGTCTTCATCATCCGCGTCACCAGAGCGCAGCGAGTGCGAGCTGTCCAGGCGCTCAAGCCGGCAAGGGCAGCTCCACGGTGAAGGTGGAGCCCTTGCCCGGCTCGCTCGCCAGGCGGATGCTGCCGCCGTGGGCCTCGACGATGCGCTTGGTAATCCACAAGCCCAGGCCCAGTCCCTTGAAGTGCTGCACCGACGCGGAGCGCTCGAACTGCTCGAAGATGCGCTCCTGCTCCTCCAGCGACACGCCGATGCCCTCGTCGCGCACGGACAGCCGCGCCACCGGGCCCACCGCCTCCACCTCCACCGTCACCGGCCGGCCCGCGCCGTACTTCGCCGCGTTGGTGAGCAGGTTCACCAGCACCTGCTCCAGCCGCAGCCGGTCCCAGTGCCCCGACACCGGCCTGTCCAGCAGCAGCCGCACCTCGTTGCCCGCCAGCGCCAGCTCCTCGGACATGCGGCCCACCAGCTCGCGCGTCAGCGCCGCCAGGTCCACCTCTTCACGCTTCAGCCCCAGCCGCCCCGAGCTGAGGCGCGAGACATCCAGCAGGTCATCGATGAGCAGCCCCAGCCGCTGGCCCGCCTTCGCCGCCCGCTCCGCGCGCTCCGCCAGCCCGTCCACGGCCATCGCCTCGCGGGCCATGCGCGCCAACAGGTGAATCTGGAGCTGGAGCGCGTTGAGCGGCGACTTCAGCTCGTGTCCCGCCACCGACAGCAGCTCGTCCCGCGCCTTCACCGCCTGCGTGGCCGCGCCGTATCGCCGCGCGTCTTCAATGGCCAACGCCGCGCGCGCCGCCAGGCTCTCCAGCAGCGCGCGCTCCTCCACCGAATACTCGCGGCCCTGCGCCTCGCGCATCACCCCCAGCGTGCCCAGCACCCGGCCGCGCACGCCCAGCGGGACGACGATGACGCTGTGGGGCCCGTAGTGCTGGAGGAAGGGCATGCCCTCCGGCACGCGCTCATCCCGCAGGTCCTCGGCCTGAAGGCGCGGGACGAAGAGCGGCTTCCCCGTCGCCGCCACCCGGCCCGACAGCCCTTCTCCCACGCGCCCCGGGCAGCGCCGCATGGACGCGTCCAGCACCGCGCGGGCCTCCGCGTTGGGATGGTGCACCGTCACCAGCTCCAAGCGCGTCGTGTCCTCGGAGAGCAGTTGGAGCACGCACGCGTCTCCGAGCGCCTCCGACACCTTGCGCACCAGCACCTCCAGCACCATGGACAGGTCCAACCCCGCCTCCGCGATGAGGTGGCTGACCTGCACCAGGACGTGGAGCCGCGCCGCCCCGCGCCGGCTCTCCTCCTCCGCCGCGCGCGCCTTGCGGAACAGGTCCGCGTTGTCGATGGCCAGCGCCGCGCGCCCCGCCAGCTCCTCGGCCAGGGACAGGTCCGGGATGTCGAAGGGCGCGGAGGTCTCGCTCCGCATGAAGGTGAGCACCCCCAGCGTGCGCTGCCGCGCCACCAGCGGCGTCAGGATGAGCGAGCCCACGCCCAGCTCGCGCGCGGCCGCGTACAGCCGCGCCGCCGCCGTACGGGTGTCCCCGGGCTCCGCGGTGGGGCGCGCCATCATCCACGGACGCCCCGAGGCGAGCACCTCCGCCAGCAACGTGGGGCTGCCTTCCTGCGGAGCGAAGCGCAGGAGCTCCAACCCGCGCGGCGCCGATTGCGGATTCTCATAGAGCACGGCCAGCCGCCGCACCACGCCGTCCTCGTACGAATCCACCGCGCAGCCATCCGCGAAGTGCCCCAGCGCCAGCCGCGCCACGCCCGCCACCGTCTCCTCCCAATCCAGCGACGCCGACACGAGCGCGCTCGCGTCCGCCAGGAGCCGCAGGCGCTGTCCCGCCGCCTCCGCCTGAAGCCGCGCGGTGCGCTCCCGCGCGTACAGCCGCGCGCGCTCCAGCGCCTGACCACACGCGTGCCCCAGGCCGGTGATGGACGCCCGCTCCAGCACCGAGAAGCGCCGCGCCTCCGGGAAGCCGAGGCACAACGTGCCAAAGACATGCCCTTCCACCTGCAAGGGCAGCAGCACCAGCGCGCGCAGTGCCCCCAGCGAGGGGACCACGTCCCGCACCGCGGAGGGCGTCTCCAGCCACACCGGCGCCCCCAGCACGGCCACCCCGTCTCGCGCCGCGGCGGGCGTCTCCAGCCGCACGGGCGCCCCCGCGCCGTGCCCCGGCACACCACCGCTTCGCCAGGGCGGCACCCGGAGCGCCTCCCGTTGCGCGTTGGACACCCCCAGCGCGGCCTTCAACGCCAGCGTCCCGTCCGGCTCCATCAGGTGCACCAGGCCCACGCCCGCGCCCACCGCGGGAAGCCCCTGCTCCAGCACCACGCGCGCCACCTCGTCCGAGGACAGCGCGCCGCCCAAGGCCTCCGTCACCGCCTGGAAGCGGCGCAGCCGCAGCACCTCCGACTCCTCCACCTCCGCTCGCGCGGACAGCACGGACTGGCGCAGCGTCTCCGCCATGCGCTCGCGCTCCAGCGCCAGCGCCGCCAGCTTCACCGAGAGGCCGAAGCGCCGCAGGTCCTCCTCCCGTGGCCGCCACGCCTCGCGGAAGAGCACGCCCAGCACACCGGCGGCGCCCAGGCCGGAGGCGAAGAAGAGCGGCTGGGACAGCAAGGCCGTGGCCCCCAGGCGGAGCAGGGCGTCCGGTTCGGAGGCCAGCAGCGCGTCTCGCGACACGTCCTCCGCCACCCGGGGCAGGCGCGGCTCACCTGGCGCGGGCGCCTGGGCCAGCAGTTGCTGAGCCCAGATGGCGGCCGCCTCCGCGTCCACGCCGTGCGTGGTGAGCGTGCTCAAGTCGCCCGTCCCGCCCCACCAGCACAGGAAGGCACCTGAAGCCCCCAGCGTGGCGGACGCCTGGCAAAGCAATTCCTCCAGCACCGCCACCACCGGCGGTGCTGCGGACAGCCGCTCCAGGGCCCGCGACATGCGGTCCACCGCGGCTCCCACGTTTTTTCCGGGCACATTCATGCCCCACTCCCCCCGGCACGGACGCATGGCTCCCTGCCTCGAAGCCTCATTCTCCCATGCCAGACGAAGCGTGGAAACCGCACAGCGCGTTGCCCTGAAGTACGGGATTCCCCTCGGGTGCCTCAGTGCTCGAAGACGCGGAAGAAGGCGAAGAAGATTTCCAGCACGATGAGCAGGACGATGACGGCCTCCAACGTGTGGGAGCGGTCGATGTCCACGTCGCCCTTGAGCAGGCCATACGTCTGGGCCAGCAACTGCTGCTTGCGGGTGACGGCGGCCTGCCACGGCGGGATGCGCATGCGGCGCACGGCGCTCTCGTAGACCTTGGCCAGGTAGAAGTCGCCGATGATTTTGAGACTGTTCTCCACGCGCTCGATGAACTCGTTGAGGTCCACCAGCGTGGAGAGCGTCTGCCGGGCCAGGCTGCGGTAGGGGCTGCGGAACAACGTGGCCCACCCATGCCGCGCGGCCTGCACCTTCTCGTGGATGCGGGTGATGTGCGCGTCCAACCGCTCGTCGTAGTAGCGGAACTCCAACAACTGCGCGTTGGCGATTTCCAGCAGGTCGGGGATGTCTCGCGAGCCGGACGGCTCGTAGACGAAGGCGCTGTTCCAGTCGATGACGACCAGGTCCTGGATGGTGTAGCTGAAGCGCGACTGGAGCACGGATTCGCTCTCACGCGGAGACAGCGGCACCGTGCCGCTTTCGCCCAGGAGCAGCCGGGCCAGGTCCGCGCGCGTCATCAGCTCATCCGCGGTGGGATTGCCCCGGATGTGCTCGGCGAAGATGACGGTGTAGCTCTCGTTCTGCTCCCACAGGTGCGGCGCCTGCGCGGCGGGGGCGATGGTGCGGCGCACCCCTTCCACCAACTCCAACGCCAGGTCCTCCAGCGCCTGGCTGTCATAGAGCTCATCCGCCATGCGCGTGAGCGCTTTCAACGAGGTGCCCGGAACGACAGGCACCTGGAGGATGATGGACACGGCGCCATGGTCGAACAGGCGCGCGGTGACATCCACCGTGACGGGACCGTCCCGCAGTGCCAGGGGCCGGCGGCCCAGCTCATAGGCCAGCGGCGGGTTGGGCAGTTGGATGTACTGACTGTTCTCCCGTGACAGCTTGAGCCGGCGCGAGTCCTCCGTGAGCACCCGGCGCGCGCGCTCCAGGTCCAGCTCCTCCGCGATGTCGAAGGTGCGGTAACAGAGGACGTACGCCTTGTCGAAGAGCAGCGGTTCGGCAGCGTCCATGGTGCGTGAAGCCTAACCCGCGCCCATGACAATCCGTGGCCGGCCACCCTGGCATGCCAGACAGTCGTCATTCCCTCCGCGGAGCCGTACCGGAATGGACGGCCCCGGGAGGCGCTGGACTGTCTTCAGCCGAGCGAACGTTCAGGGCCGGTGGCGCGGAGGAGGCGGCGTCAGCTCCGTGCGCACGTCCCACAGCTCCGGGAAGAAGCGCAGGTCCAACGCCTTGCGCAGGAAGCCCACGCCCGAGGAGCCACCCGTGCCCTGCTTGAAGCCGATGATGCGCATCACCGTCATCATGTGGCGGTAGCGCCAGAGCTGGAAACGCTCCTCGGTGTCCACCAGCTTCTCGCACATCTCATACGCATCCCAGTGCGCCTCGGCGTCCTGGTAGATGCGCCGGAACACCTCCACCACCTCCGGGCTCTTCTCGTAGGGCTTGCGCCAGTCACGCTGCACGTGGCTCTGCGGCACCGGATGCCCCATGCGCGACAGGTGGCGCAGGAACTCGTCATACAGGCTGGGGGATTCGAACAGCCGCTCCAACTCGCCGTGGATGGCGGGGACGTGGCGGAAGGGCATCAACGCCTGCGCGTCCTTGTTGCCCAGCAGGAACTCCACCGCACGGTACTGGAAGCTCTGGAAGCCAGAGGAGCTACCCAGCGTGTCGCGGAACTCCAGGTACTCGTTCGGCGTGAGCGTCTCCAACACGCTCCACTGTTCGAAGAGCATCCGTTGGATGTGCGCCACGCGCGCGAAAATCTTGAACGACGGCTCCAGCCGGTCCGCCTGCACGTAACGGATGCAGGCGCCCAGCTCGTGGATGAGCAGCTTCATCCACAGCTCGCTCGTCTGATGCTGGATGATGAACAACAGCTCGTCGTGGTGAGGCGGCTGAGAGCGCGTCACCTGCGCCGACAAGAGCCGGTCGAGCTGCAGATAATCACCGTACGTGGTCCTTCCGGCCAGGTCGGTGATGATTCCAGGCTCCAAATCGCGTTTGTTCATGGGCCCGGGCATTCATGCTCGTGCAAGCCCCCACGGGCAAGTCTCTCCCGCATGGGCGGACCCCGATTCCTCTCTCGACAACAGAGCGGGACGACGGGGGCGCGGTCACTCTCTGCCCGGGCCGGGGCAGCGTGCCGCTGGCTAGCCTGCGTGCCCAGCCTGAGCGGCAGCCGCCAACGCCTTGGACGCGGCGCGTCCACGCGGCAGCTTGATGTCGTCCACGCTGTCCGGGTCGGCGTAGTCCTTCCAGTCGCTCGGGCGGCGGTTGGTCTTCTCCAGCATGCGGAGCTTCTGGTAGTGGGCCGCGCAGTAGCCCTTGGTGCGGCTGGGCTTGCCGCAGCCGATGATGGCGCACGCGCGCGAGCCGTCAGCACCCGCCGCCGCCGGCTTGCGGCCACGACGCTTGCCACCCACGGCCGCGGGAGCCGCCGTCACGGAGCTGCGCGCCGCGGGAGGGCGACCCGGGCCACGACGGCCGGCCTTGGCGGCCGCGGGAATCTGGGCGCCGAACAGGGGCCCGACGACCTCGGCCAGCGGGGCCAGGCGCTCGGCCACGTTGCGGAGCGCGTCCAAGTCCGCCGTGCCCTCCTCCAGCCGCGCGACCACGTCACGCAGCGGCTTGAGCTGGACCTCGATTTCATTGCGGATCATGTCGCGAAACGCTTTATCCACGGACATTCGTTGAATCCTCACCTGGGGAACGACAAGAGTAATGCAGTACTAGGGGGGGCTGATGCTCGATGCTTGTGATGCTGCCCATACCCTTACCTTCCAAAAAAGGTTTTGTCTAAAGGAAGAGATAAAAGTTGTGACTGAGCAACGGACCATTCGCCCCGTTGTCGCAGGTCTCACCTGTTTCCCGGCGGCAGCCGTGGCCTAGCCGTCCCAGTACAGGGACTCCAGCAGGGGGGCCTCCCCCGCCGCCTGGGACACCTGGGGGCGTGACAGCAGCTCGTCCCAAGTGGCCGATAAATCACGACGCAGGTCGTCCAACGACAGGGAATCCAGGGCAGTCATGAGCTGCGGCAGTCGTGCATTCTCCTCTTCTTGGAAATGAGCCACCGCCAGGTCTTCCAGCGTCAACAGACGCGCCTGCCACTCGGAATGGCCCGAGGGCAGCTCTTCCAGCTCAGCCATCAGCTCACGCATCGTGAGATGGTCTTCCGTCTGCTCACGACAAGACTCGCGGCCCTCCACCCCAGCCATCACCGGGTAGAGGCAACGCTCCTCCAGTCGTGAGTGAAGCCTCAGCAATGCCAGCAGCTCCGCCGTCAATCCCCTCAGCTCATCGGGTTCCACACCCGATGCCAGACGCTCGAGACGCTCTTCCAGTTCCCGATGCTGGTCGATGAGGATGTCGAACGGGCTGCCCATGCCTGAACGTTCGGCATGCACCTGGAAGCAGACAACCTGAGCATGCCTGCGAGCTGACATTACTCAAACTCCTACGAACCCCCACTGACCGGCCCCCCCGCCGGCTCAGGGGCGCCCGGCTGCCCGGCGGCCAGGAGGAGGGCGCCGTCGGCAGGGGACGCCACGCATCCCCATGTTTTTCCAGCATGGATGCCCCGCTCGCCAGCCTGCGCCGGGCCGTATTCCGCCTCGCCGAGCAGGGCGCGGCGCTGTCGGCCCTGTACCACCGGGCGCAGCTGCTGGGCTGCGAGCACCTGCCATTGAAAGGCCCGGTGCTGCTGGTGGGGAACCACGGCGTCTGGGGTTACGAGACACCTGCCTTCTTTCATCTGATCCACCAGGGCACCGGCCGCTATCCATTGGGCCTGACGGAACGGGGGTTCTTCCGCATCCCGTTGATCCGCACGGTGTTGCCATGGCTGGGCGGCGTGGAGGGGACGCGGGAGAACGCCATGACGGCGCTTCGGGCGGGCTCACTGGTCGTCTGCTATCCGGGGGGCGCGTGGGAGACCTTCAAGCACAGCCACGGGCGCTACCGGCTGCGCTGGGAGCAGTCGCTGGGCTTCGCGCGGCTGGCGGCCCGCGCCGGCGTGCCGGTGGTGCCCTTCGCCGGCCAGGGGGTGGATGACACCTTCCGGTGGCCCCCGGGCGAGGACCGCCTGCGCGTGCGCCTGACGAACGATGACAAATACCGGATGCCGTTGGTGATGGGCATGGGGCCCCTCCCCTGGCCCGTGCGGCTTACCTTCCACCTGGGGACGCCTCACGCCCCGCCGCCTCCGGATGCCAGTGAATCCCGCCTCCAGGCCTTCCGGGACGCCGTGGCCGCCAGCGTGCGGCGGCTCCTGATGAGGCATTCCCATGCGTGAAGCCCTGTCATCCCGCCCGGGGAGACATCCCCACGGCCCGCCGCTCGTCCCGGATGTGGACGACATCCAGCAGGGCTATGCCCACCTGCCTTGTGAACGACGTCCCGTGCGAGGCACACCGGTACGCCTGTTCACCTTTCCAGCGGGCAACACGGACGAATCACGCACCGTGGTGTGTCTTCCGGGGCTGGGGGCCAGTGGCCGTTCCTTCGCGCCCATGGAGCCACTGACGGACGCGCTGAGGCTGCTGCTCTGGACGCCGCCCCTGCGCACCCCCGCCACCCACACCCCGCTCTTGTGGAACCTGGCGGTGCTGGACCACGCGGAGGCCCTGCTGCCGGGGCGCTTCGCCCTGCTGGGGTCGTCCTACGGCAGCCTGCTGGCCATGGCCTATGCCCTGGCCCACCCGGAGCGGGTGAAGGCGCTGGTGCTGGTGTCACCGGTGGCCAGCGTGCACCGCATCCGCCGGCTGGCCCTGACGCTGTCCACCCTGGTGCGCGCGCCCCGGCCCCTGGCGTACCTGCTGGCGCCCACCGTGGCCCGGGTGCTGGGAGGCCAGCGGTTGCCGCTGGAGGGCCGGGCCGAAATCGTGCGCGAGGCCCGGCGCATGTCCCCGGTGGAGCTGCTGCGCCGGCTGCGGGACATCCTGGCCACGGACCTGATGCCCCGGCTCCATGAGCTCCAGGTGCCCACGCTCGTCATCCAGGGCGGCCAGGACTTGCTGGTGCCGCCCCGCGCCGCCCGCGACGTGGCCCAGCACATTCCCGGAGCCCGGGTGGCGCTCATCCGGGGCGCCAGCCACCTGCCCTACATGAGCCACCCCGATGCCTTCAACACGCTGGCCGGGGACTTCCTCCGGCAGCACCTGGACTGAGCCGCCACCCACACCATGACCACCGACGCCACCCACCTGCCCCGCTCCGCCCTGCTGTTCCTGGCCCGCCGCCCTGGACTGGAGACCGCCGCCATGCGCCTGCGCCCCTTCCGGCGGCTGGCCTCGCGCTTCATCGCCGGAGAGACGCTGGAAGAGGCCGTGGACGCCGTGAAGGCGCTGTCCGCGCGCGGGCTCATGGCGTCGTTCGACCACCTCAACGAGGCCGTCCAGACGCCCGAGGAGACGCGGGAGGAGGTGCGCCAGTACCAGCGGCTGCTGGCCCGCATCGACGCGGTGGGCGTGCGGGCCAACGTGTCGCTGAAGCTCACCCAGTGCGGGCTGCTGTTCGATGAAGCCCTGGCCCTGGAGAACGCGCGCACGGTGGTGGCCGAGGCCGCGGCCCGCGACTCCTTCGTGCGCATCGACATGGAGGACAGCTCGGTGACGCAGGTGACGCTGGACATCGTGCGACAGCTGCGCGCGGAGTTCGGCGAGCCCCATGTCGGCGCCGTGTTGCAAAGCGCCTTGCGGCGCACGGAGCAGGACGCGAAGGCACTGTGCGCACAGCGCATCCGCATCCGTCTCTGCAAGGGTGCCTATCTGGAGAAGCCCGACGTGGCCTTCCCAGACAAGCGGGACGTGGATGCCAGCTTCGTCCGCACCATGCGGGTGCTGCTGGACAGCGGCATGTATCACGGCATCGCCACGCACGATGAACGGATGATTGAAGCGACACTGGACCACGCGGCGAAGCGCGGACTGCCGCGCGGCGCCTTCGAGTTCCAGATGCTGTACGGCATCCGCAGGGACTTGCAGGAGCGACTCGTGAGGGAGGGTCACCCGGTACGCATCTACGTGCCATACGGACGGCACTGGTACCCGTACTTCATGCGCCGGCTGGCCGAGCGCCCCGCCAATCTGGCCTTCCTGCTGCGCAACCTGGTACGTGGGTAGGAAGCAGTACGCGCCCCCCCCGCCTGGCGCGCGGGGCCGCCGCGAGGCCCGCATGCGGGTGAAACATGCGGATGAAACACCAGACCGCGCCCCCCTCGGGAACCCCGCGCGGAGGACCAACGCCAATCGAGAATGGCCGGCCCGCATGGACAGTCATGTCCGGGCAACCCCATACCGGGAGTGGTTCGCGCGCCGCGGCATTCCCTGTTCATGCCCCATGTCTTGTCGCATGGCGTCGATGCGTCGCGAGCGGGCGGCTGCCCCCTCCTCCGCCATCCGCGGGGCCCGTGGACGGCCCGCCGCTCCGGGTGCTCCTGGAGGGACACGCCGCGGGAGGCGTCCCTAGCTTTCCCGCATGGCGCTGCCCATCGAAGCCCATGCCCTCATTGGAGACACGCACAGCGCCGCGCTGGTGGCGAATGACGGCGCCGTCGACTGGCTGTGCTGGCCGCGCTTCGACTCGGACGCGTGCTTCGCGGCGCTGCTGGGTGAGCCGCGGCATGGCTTCTGGCGCATCGCCCCCACCGTGCCCGTGCGGCGCGTCCACCGCCGCTACGTGCGCGACACGCTGGTACTGGAGACGGAGTTCCACACCGACGCCGGCACCGTGCGCCTGTGCGACTTCATGCCGCTGCGCGAGGACACGCCGCAGTTGATTCGCATCGTGGAGGCCCGCACCGGACAGGTGCCGCTCCACCTGGAGTTCGCCCCCTGCTTCGGCTACGGCGACCGCACGCCCTGGGCCCGCCTGATTCCGGGCGGCGTCAGCACCAAGGCCGGCCCGGACGCGCTCTACCTGTCCACGGAGCTGCCGCTGCGTCTGGAGCACAGCCATGTGCTCGCGGACTTCGCCGTGCCGGAAGGGCAGCGCCTGGCCTTCGTCCTGTCCTGGCATCCTTCGCACCTGCCTCCGCCCCGGCAGCCGCCGGACCCCTTCCTCACGCGCGCGGACACGGAGCGGTGGTGGCGCGCCTGGGCGCGCCGCTGCATCCATGAGAGCCCCTGGCGCGCGCAGGTGCTGCGCTCGCTCATCACCCTCAAGGCGCTCACCTACTCCCCCACCGGCGGCGTGGTCGCCGCGCCCACCACGTCCCTGCCGGAGCGGATGGGCGGCGTGCGCAACTGGGACTACCGCTACTGCTGGCTGCGGGATGCCACGCTGACGCTGCTGACCCTGCTGGACGCCGGCTACACCCAGGAAGCCCAGGCCTGGCGGGACTGGCTGCTGCGCGCGGTGGCTGGCGAGCCCGACGAGCTCCAAATCCTCTACGGCGTGGCCGGAGAGCGCCGCGTCACCGAGCTGGAGCTGCCGTGGCTGCCGGGCTTCGCGAGCTCGCGCCCGGTGCGCATCGGCAACGCCGCCGTGGGCCAGTTCCAGTTGGACGTCTTCGGCGAGATTGCCGACTGCCTCTACCACGCGCTCCGTCACGGCGTCTGCTCGGACGCCGAGGCCTGGGACGTGAGCGTGCACCTGCTGCGCTTCGTGGAGCGCCACTGGGACCAGCCCGACGAGGGCATCTGGGAGGTGCGCGGCGGGCGACAGCAGTTCACCCACTCCAAGGTCATGGCCTGGGTGGCCATGGACCGGATGGTGAAGACGGCGGACCTGCGCGGCATGCGCGGCGCGCAGGTGGAGCACTGGAAGGCGCTGCGAGCGCAGATGCACGCGGACATCTGCGCGCGAGGCTACGACGCGCGCCGCAACACCTTCACCCAGGCCTTTGGCAGCCAGGCCCTGGACGCCAGCCTGCTGTTGATTCCCATGGTGGGATTCCTCCCACCCGACGACGTCCGCGTGCGCGGCACCGTGGAGGCCATCCGCCGCGAGCTGTGCCACGACGGCCTGGTGCGCCGCTACCACACGCACGAGACGCGGGACGGCCTCCCTCCGGGCGAAGGCGTCTTCCTGGCGTGCAGCTTCTGGCTGGCGGACGCGCTGGCGCTGATGGGCCGCGAGGACGAGGCGCGCGCGCTGTTCGAGCGCCTGCTGGGCCTGTGCAACGACGTGGGCCTGCTGTCCGAGGAATACGACCCGGTGGCCCACAAGATGGTGGGCAACTTCCCGCAGGCCTTCAGCCACCTCGCGCTGGTGGGCACCGCGCTGAACCTGTCGCGCGAGGGCGGCCCCGTTCAGCAGCGGAGCCACTGACGGCGGCGGCGGCGGCCCGGGCCCTTGGCTGGAAGTGAAGCAGGCCCCGGCACGCTGTGGGAGCAGCGTCCCACCTCGTCCGAGGCCCCTGATGCACCACACGCACGTCCACGTCCTCGAGGGACGCGGCGGAGCGGAGACTAGAAGTAGCCGCCGATGGTGGAGGCGACGCTGAAGTTCACCTCCACGTCATTGCCCAGGCCGAAGGCCAGGCGCGGGCCACCGCCCACGAAGAAGTGCGGCGTCACGTGGAAGAGGAAGGGCGCGTAGCCTTCCAGGATGACGGTGACGTCGGCGGGGAGCGCCGAGTTGGCGAAGGGCAGGATGTCGTCGCCGATGTACAGCGACACCTGGCCCTTGGGCCACACGGAGATGCGGTCGGAGAGCGGGATGTTGTAGCCGACGCGCGCGTTCAGGCCGAAGGCGGCAATCGTGTCACCGCTGCCGAAGAGCGCGCGGACCTGGAGGCCGCTACCGACGGACAGGTTCTTCTTGAGGAAGTAGTCCGCGCCGGGCTCCAGGAAGATGTAGCCGACGCCGCTGCCCTGCGTGGAGTAACCCAGGCTCGCGGAGGCATCCGTGCTGATGACGAACTGCCCCTCCGAACCGAAGCTCCCCGACGACTCCTGAGCGCCAGCGCTCACCGACACCATGACGCCCGCCACTGCGGCCAGGTTCTTCCAGTTGTTTGCCTTCATGAGACGTCCCTCCGTTGCGTAGGCCCGGCGCACATGTCCGGGCGCTCGGCGCCCACTTCTAACCAATGGGCGCGGAGGAACATCATTTATTTCGTCATGGTTGTGAACAGTCGCGTCGATGTCATGCGTGGATCAGCCGCGTGACAGAGAGCCCACCACGATTCATCCAGCAGATGTGTACGGGCCAGCACCACTGGCGGTGGCCCATTCTCGCGAGGCGAGAAACCGCGGCACGCACTGCGGCCTACCGCATCCGCGACACGCAGCAGGTCACGAGTCCCAGGACAGCGTGTACTCGCTGTCCAGCAGGGACGTCTGTCCGCCGCGCACCTGGATGTCCTGGGCGCCCACGGCCAGCAGCGCGCCTTCGAGCATGCCCTCGTTGTAGGCCACGGGGGTGAAGATGCGGCGCATGTGGATGCGGCCTGAGCGCGGGCCCGTCCACGCCACCTGCAGCTCTCCGAAGTTGATGGCCATGCGGTAGGCCTCGGGGAGCATCTCCACGAGGCGCTTGGGCTCGCCGCCCACCTGCTGCCGGACCTCGGCGCCGAACATGGAGTTGATGAAGGCCAGCGTGCCCTGGACGCCGAGCTGCCGCATGGCCTCCTCGACGCCGCCGAGCTGCGGTGCCAGCAGCCGGGCCGCGGAGAAGAACACGCGCATGAAGGGCGGGACGGGGTAGAGCTCGGTGGTGTCCAGGTCGGCGGGGTAGTCACCGCCCTGCTGGATGGGAGCCACCGCCTGCTCACCGCCGAGGAAACGCACGGTGTCGAGGACGGCCGCGAAGTGCATGCCGCGAATGCCCTCGGACGCCTCCACGAGCGCGAGCCGCGAGCTCAGCTCGCGCTCCACATCCTCTGGCGTGTCCCACTTGCCGCGCTCCATGCTGACCTCCCGTCGGAGAACGCGCGGGATGCTGGCACAGCTTGGCCGCCCGCGCGAACTCCGGGCAGCCTCGGTGCGGAGCGTCCCACCTGTCACGTCCGGTGCGCGACGTGGCTCAGGGTGCGGGCTCGACGGCCGGCTCGGCCGCTTCACGGCGCAGGCGCGCTTCGAAGACGAAGGTGCCGAAGGGAAGCAGCGAGGCGAAGACGCCGCCCACCACGCGCACGAAGGACCAGCGGTAGGTGATGGCCGCCTCCATGAGCGCGAAGAGGTAGAGCACGAAGAGCAGGCCGTGGACCCAGCCGGTGAACTTCACGGCCTGCGGCATGCCCGCGGCGTACTTCAAGGGCATGGCGATGAAGAAGAGCGCGATGACGGACAGGCCCTCCGCGAGGGCCACTGCACGGAAACGTCCAAGAGGGGTCTTCAGCATGAGGTTCTCCCCCGCCTGTTTCCCACTCCCGGCCGCGGTGGTCCATGAGTCATGGTGACGCAGGGGTGCTGCCTGGTTGCTTGCTCAGGCTCGAGTCCTGGCGCGCCGGCCGTCAGTGCGCGGGCAGCGCTTGGAAGGTGATGCCATCCAGGTCCAGCCGGCGCACGGCCTCCATGAAGCGCTCCGTGCCGACAATCATCGTGGAGAAGTTCCCGACCCGGAACAGGTCCAGGCCCGTGGGGAGGGAGGCCGCGTCGAGAATGGGCGCATCCGGCCGCGTCAGGCCGAAGCGGCCACAGGTCACGCACGGTGGCGGCTCATCAGGCGGGATGCAGTCCGGATGCAGCCTGCCGTGGGGCTCAATCTGTAGCTCCAGCAATTCTGGCGGGTCTTTCTGCCGGAAACGAAGCTGCGTCGGGCAGGCCAGGAGTCCTTGTACGCCCTCCGAATGCAACCGCGACAGGGCGTCGCGCTGCACGAGCAGCTTCTGCCCCCATACCCAGGCAATGGGACCGAATACGCCCGTGGCACGCCCGACCAAGGGACCGAAGCCCGTACCGGGCGGCAATTCGGCACCTGGAGGAACCAGAGGCCGGACCAACTCACGGAGACGCGCGAATTCAGGGAAGGGCTCGGGCCTGGGACGCGCGAACTCGTGGCGCTCCGGTAGTTGAGCCAGGTCGACGCACGGATACTCGTGTCCCGTATGGGCCCATGTCTCGCCGCAAGTGCCGCAGCTCACGCCGGGGAGCGACAGCTTGTGCCAGGCGTTGATCTCCCCTCCGTACTTTGCCGCCGCGGCCTTGTCCTCGTGCATCCAGAAGAAACGGCTCATCCGTCCTCACACTCCCGGGCGCGAATAGTAGGGCTGAATCGGACCGCCCATGAGTTGGAAGCGATGTATGAGTTCCCCCGCGAACCTGTAGATGTCCGTGGGACTGGCGCCCGGCTTTGCCGCCTTGAAGTCGCGCCAGGCCTGGTTCCACGCGCCACCGCGTCCGTCTCCACCGTGAATACGCCGATGGACGTCACGCGGAATCGGCATGGTGTAGTCGTGGATCTTGACGCCTCGGATTCCGAACCACATCGAGAGGTCTTCTGCCTGGGGAAAGATGTGATGCTTTTCCCAGCGCCCGGGCGTGAGCTGGCGTGACGGAGGGATGATCCGCTCGGGCGCGCCATTCCAGTTGGGGAAGACCATGACGGCCCCACGAGGAAGATGGTGCCCACCTCCCCAATGCCTCCGAGGCCCTCTGCCGGGCGTGGCGGCCGCAGCAGGCGGACGCGCAGGAGGAAAGCGCGCCAGCGACACCGCACCGGGCATGTCCTCACAGAGGTAGAAGCCACATGCGTCCCCCTGGCACAGGAGTGCGACGCACCTGTCTTCATCGGGCGAGCGACACTCCTTCTCCGCGTCAGCCCCTCCACTTTGGAGCGGTGCATTCGAGGCGGAGGCGCAACCGCCCCAGAACAAGGCAAGCACCAGAAGCCATACGCACAGGAAGGGTCGCACAGCCTGTCAGTATAGTTCTGGGCGCTCCCAATCCCTTTCTTGAGCGCCATCCTCGGGGAGACACGCTCCCTTCACCCCCGCCACGACGGCAGCGCCACACCGTAGCGCGCCAGGTCCTCTGGGGTGTTCACGTTCGCCAGGGACCGGAGTGACGGATCCACCGCGCGCAGCACGGCCTCGGCCAACAGCCGCGTGCGCACTCCGGACAACAGCTCCCGCATCGACGGATCCGTCGCCAGTGTCGTCCCCCACGCTGGTGCCAGCGCCGACCGGTACGCCGCGAGCAACGGCTCCAGCCTGCCCCGCGCCTCGAAGCACACCGCGTCCACGCCGTCATCCCGCGCGCCCAGCAAGACCCGCAGGACCTCCGTCGTGATGAACGGCATGTCGCACGCCACCGCCACCACCCAGGGCGTGCGCGCGGCCACCAGCGCCGCGTGGACACCGCCAGGCGCTCCCTTGCCTGGCACCACGTCCGCCACCGTGCGCAACCCGAAGCGCGCGTAGGGCCCGGGCACGTTCGCCACCAGCAAGACGTCCTCGAAGCACGGGGCCAGCGCCAGGAGCCGCTCCAGCACCGTGCGCCCCTCCACTTCCAACAGCCCCTTGGGCACGCCAGACAGGCGCCGGCCCTGCCCTCCCGCGAGGATGGCCAGCGTCACCTCCGGGAACTCCGTGCGGATCCGCTCCATGCTCGTGCCCCGTTCGCGCGCCTGCCGCGGCCACTTTATCTGTCCGCCCACGCACGCCCCCAGACGAAGTGGCCCTTGCCCCCGTGGACACAGCGGGCGCTCCACGACATAGGCTGCGGCGCTTCCATGCCCCTCACGCCCCTCGACTCCGCCCGGCAAGCCGCGCTCGACGCCATCGCCCCGGCGGTACCTGAGCGCGTGCCGCTCCTCGATGCCCAGGGCCGGTTCCTCGCCACCCCCGTCACGGCTTCCCGCTCGCTGCCCGGCTGTGACAACTCCGCCATGGACGGCTGGGCCGTGCACGCCGAGGAGACCCAGAGCGCCTCCCGTGACCGGCCCGCGCGCCTGCGCGTCACCAGCACGGTCTGCGCCGGCACCCTCCCCTCCACGCCCCTCCGGCCCGGAGAAGCCGCGCGCGTCTTCACCGGCGCGCCCCTGCCCCCCGGCGCAGACGCCATCGTCCGCCAGGAGGCCGCACGCGCCGCCGAGGACGGCGCCTGCGTGGACGTCTTCATCACCGTGCCGCCCGGCAACGACATCCGCCGCACCGGAGAGGAAGTCCTCACCGGCCCCCCCCTCTTCGACGCGGGCCAACGCGTGGGCGCCGCCGTGCTCGGCGTGCTCGCGTCCATGGGCGCCACGGACGTCTGGGTGCGCCCCGCGCCGCGCGTCGCCGTGCTCGCCACCGGCGATGAGCTCGTCCCTCCTGGCACGCCGGCCCTGCCCCATCAGGTGTACGAGAGCAACCTCGTCCTCGTGGCCGCGCTCGCCCGCGAGGCCGGCGCGGATGTCCGCCAGCTCGACCGCGCCCGCGATGACGAGAGCGCCCTGCGCGATGCACTCTCGCGACTGGCCCCGCAGGTGGATGTCCTCATCACCACCGGAGGCGCCTCCGTGGGCGACAAGGACCTGGTGAAACGCGTGCTCGCCGCGCTCGGCGCCCGCTTCTTCGTGGACGGCGTCGCGCTCAAGCCCGGCAAGCCCGTGGCCGTGGCCCGGCTGGGTGACACCGCCGTCGTCGTGCTGCCCGGCAATCCCGGCGCGGCCACCGTGGCGTTCGACCAGTTCGCGCGCCCGCTCCTGCTCAAGCACCAAGGTGTGCTGGAGACGCGCCGCCGCGTCCGCGCCCACCTCTCCGAAGCACGCCGCAAGCAGGCGGGCCTCACCTACCTCATCACCACCACCCTGGAAGCCCGGGACGGCCTTGCGCCGCGCGCCGTGCTCCGCCCCCAGGGCGCCGGGCAGATCCTCCAGAACGTCCACGGCGAGGGCTGGGCCCTCCTCCCACCGGGCCGCGCGGACTTCGCCGAAGACGACCTCGTCGACGTCGAGCTCTTCGACCGGCCCTCCTTCACCTCCGTGGGCGCACTGGCATGAGCCGCGTACCCGCGCTCAGCGTGGTGGGCTGGTCCGGCGCCGGCAAGACGACGCTGCTCACCCGGCTCGTTCCCGAGCTCGCCGCGCGAGGCCTGCGCGTGGCCGTGGTGAAGCACTCCTCCGACGCCCATCCGCTGCACCGGCCCGGCAGCGACACCGCTCGCTACCAGGACGCGGGCGCCGTGCTCACCGGCTTCACCACGCCCGCGGGCATCCAGCTCACGACGGACACCGCCCTCTCGGACGCGCTTCCATCGCTGCTCGAGCGCTCCGCGGGCGCCGTGGAGTTGGTGCTCGTCGAAGGCTGGAAGGACGGCCCCCTCCCCAAGCTGGAGGTCTGGCGGGAGGGTCTGGGCCCGCCGCTGGCGCCCTCGCGCCCGGAGGTCCTCGCGGTGCTCTCCTCCGAGCCCGCACTCCCCACGGACTTCCCACCCGGCCTGCGCGTGCTGCACCCCGACGACGTGCGCGCCGTGGCGGACCTCATCCTGGCCCACCTGCGCCCGAGCCGCCCCGCGCCCCTGCCCCCCGTGGATGCGCGCGGCGTCACGCGCCGCTTCGTCCAGCGGTGGAACGGCGCCACGCTGCTCCCGGCCCAGGAGGACGACATCGCGGTGGAGGAGCCTCTGGAGATTCGCGTCAGCGGAGACTCGGTGGCCACCACCATGCGCACGCCAGGACATGACCGCGAGTTGGCCACCGGCTTCCTCTTCGCCGAGGGCATCCTCCAGAGCGTGGACGACCTGGGCGGGCTGGCACACTGCGGACGGCCCGGCGAGGAGGGCTTCGGCAACGTCATCGAAGTCACCCCCGCCCCCGGCGCCTTCCTCGACGTGGAGCGCGTGAGCACCGCCCGCAGGGGCACCCTCACCACCTCCGCCTGCGGCGTGTGCGGCCGGCGCAGCGTGGATGACCTGCTCGCCGTGTGCCCGGCCCTGCCGCCCGGCCCGGTGCTCCACCCCGACGCCGTGGCCCGCGCCACCGAGCGCCTGCGCGACGTGCAGCGCAACTTCGCCCGCACCGGAGGCGTCCACGCCGCCGCCGTGCTCGACGCCGACGGCCACCTCCTGGCCGCCCATGAGGACGTGGGCCGCCACAACGCCGTGGACAAGGTGGTCGGGACGCTGGTGCTGGCCGGCACCGTGCGGGGCCCCCGGGCCCCCCGCCTCCCGCTGACGCGTCAGCCCGCAGTGCTCGCCGTCAGTGGACGCGTCAGCTTTGAGATCGTGCAGAAAGCCGCCATGGCCCGCATTCCCATCGTCGCGGGCGTCTCCGCCGCCAGCTCCCTCGCAGTGGATCTGGCCCTGCGTTCGGGCATGACGCTGGCCGCGTTCGCCCGGAACGAGCGCTTCAACGTCTACACCGGGCTCGAACGCCTGTCGCAGGTGTAACCTCTTGAAACCCCAGGCATCCTTCCAGGGCGCCCCCCGGCGACTGGCATCAGCCGTGCCTTCGCGTCAGAGCGGCACCGTAAATGCAAAGAAACCGTGACGAAGGAAACGCGGGGAGCCGCGGTGAAGCACAATGTGTTGGCGGCGCTCGGTGAACTCGAACCTGGGTAGGGCGATCGCAAGATTTCACCTGCGGTCACGTCTTAGTGACGCGGCAGGGGTTGCACCTCGCCGCGATATCAGGCAAAACTGGTTTCCTTCCGACTTGAACATTTATAGCCTCAACGGCGACCTCTGCTTCAACTGCACGAAAGTGAGCAGAGGGGGGTGGACACGATGAGCGGCGCAACGGCAAGTGCGGCGGTGGTCGGTGCTCCTGGGTCGGCCAACGCTCAGGGACAAGCAATTGAAGAGGTGCAGGGGCCGCCCAAGCTGGCCCCAGGGTTCGCGGCGAAGCTGAACCTCACGGTGGACCTCGTGCTGCTGTCGTCGGTGCTGGTGGGCTCGGCGTGGCTGAGCGGCGAGCTGTCGGCGGAGTCCGGTTGGAAGGTGTCTGGGCTGGTGCTCGCGGCGTGGGTGGTGTGGATTGTGACGGGCACCGCGCTGTGCCTGTACGACTCGCGCTTCGCCGAGCGCAGCAAGCTGGACCACGTGGCGCTGGTGTCGGTGACGACGCTGGCGGTGGTGACGGTGCTGACGCTGGGCAGCGTGGCGATGCCGGCGGTGGTGACGTCGCCGGTGGTGGGCCCGCTGCTGTTCATCTTCTGGCCGGTGACGCTGCTCCTGCGCCTGTTCGTCTTCCGCCCGGTGGCCTCGCAGGAGCGCCCCATGGACGCGGTGCTCATCGTGGGCACGGGCGCCATGGGCCGCTACACCGGTGAGGACCTGGCCAACCGGGGCCGCCGGCAGATTCTGGGCTACGTGCGCTTCCACGACGACAACGGCTCCGTGGGAGAGCTGCCCGGCCCGGTCATGGGTTCGGTGGACGACCTGGAGCACATCCTCCGCAACACCGCGGTGGATGAGGTGTACATCGCCGGCAACACGCTGAAGCAGGGCGAGTCCATGCAGGCGGCCATCAAGCTGGCCGAGCGCTTCGGCGTGCCCTTCGCGCTGCCCGCGCACAGCTTCCGCCTGGACCGCGCCCGCCCGGTGGAGCGCCGCGCGGTGGCGGACGGCTTCCTGCACTTCGCGGCGGTGAGCCCCAAGCCGCACCAGATGGCGATGAAGCGCCTGTTCGACATCTGCGTGTCCGCTGCGGCGCTATGGGCGCTGCTGCCGCTGCTGGGCATGGTGGCGCTGGCGGTGAAGTTCACCTCCAAGGGCCCCATCTTCTTCAAGCAGCTGCGCGTGGGGCAGAACGGCAAGCCCTTCTACATGCTGAAGTTCCGCTCCATGGTGGTGAACGCCGAGGAGCTGAAGGAGAAGCTGGCCGCGCTCAACGAGCAGACGGGCCCCGTCTTCAAGATGAAGCACGACCCGCGCATCACCGGCATCGGCCGCTTCATCCGCAAGTTCTCGATTGATGAGCTGCCCCAGTTCATCAACGTGCTGCGCGGGGAGATGAGCATCGTCGGGCCGCGCCCGCCGGTGCCCACCGAGGTGGCCAAGTACGAGACGTGGCAGCGCCGCCGCCTGTCGGTGCGTCCTGGACTCACCTGCATCTGGCAGGTGTCAGGACGGAACCAGATCTCCTTCGAGGAGTGGATGTACCTGGACATGCAGTACATCGACCACTGGAGCCTGACGAGCGACCTGCGCCTGCTGCTGCAGACGGTGCCGGTGGTGCTCACGGGCCGCGGCGCCAGCTAGCAAGCCTTCAGGCAACCCAACCTTTGCGGGGGCGGCATTGACGTGCCGCCCCCGCTCGTTTTCTATGCACCCGGGCAGTCCTGGCCGGCGCCGGGTCCGCACGCTCCCACCGTGAACAGTCCCAGCCATTCCATTTCGCAGGACGCGGGCGAGCGCGAGCGCTCGCATGAGGCGATGGGCGCGGTGCGCAACGGGCTCCAACTCGGTGGCTCGCTGCTGGCCACGTACGCCATCGCCATGGGCGTGCGCTTCCTGCTGCCAGCCCACCTGGGACCGGAGAGCTTCGGGCGCTTCAACTACGCCGACAGCTTCTCCGCCGTCTTCTTCATCGCCACCCACCTGGGCCTGGAGATGTACATCCGCAAGGAGGTGTCGCGCCGGCCCGAGCACGCCAGCGACTTCTTCGGCAGCACGCTGCTGCTGCGGCTGGGCCTCACCGCGGCGCTGATGGGCGCCATGGCGCTGGTGATGGCCCACTTCGATGAGCCGCCCGAGGTGCGCCAGCTCGTCTACGTCTTCGCGCTGGCCCAGTCGCTCATCATCATCAACGCCTCCGTGGCCGCGCTGCTGCACGCCAAGGGCAAGGTGGCGGGGCTGTCCGTCTCCAACATCGTCACCAAGCTGGTGTGGGGCGGAGGCCTGCTGGCCGTCGCCGTGGCGGGCCTCCCGCTGCCGTGGCTGGCGGTGCCGCTGGTGGCGTCGGAAGCCGTGAAGCTGGGCGTGGGCTGGTACCTGGCCCGCGAGCACATGGGCCTCACCTTCAAGGTGGACGTGCCGGCCACGCTGAAGGTGCTCAAGGCCAGCCTGCCCTTCTTCATCACCGGCGCGGCGCTGGCGGCCAACGGGCGCCTGGACGTGATGATTCTGGGCATGGTCTCCAGCCACGAAGAGGTGGGCTGGTACGGCGCGGCGTGGAACATCGCGGGCCTCACCTTCTTCCTCAACCCGGTGTTCGGCTGGGTGCTGATGCCGCTGGCGTCCCGCGCGGCCGAGCGCTCCGAGGCGGAGCTGACGAACCTGACGCGCCGCTCGCTGGAGGGCACGCTGGCCGTCACCGTGCCCATGATGATGCTCATTGTCCTGGGCGCCCCGCTGTGGGTGGGGCTGATGGGCGGCGCGTTCTCCGAATCCGCCATGCCGCTGCGGCTGATGTCGCCGCTGTTCGTGCTGGCCTTCGTGACGATGAACGCCGGCCTGTGGCTGACCATGACGAACCGCGAGTGGTGGGTGACCATCACCAGCGTCATTGGCAGCGTGGTGCTGATCCCCCTCCTCAACCTGCTGCTGATTCCGCTGATGCTTTCGGCGCTGGGCAACGGCGGCGGCGCGGCGGGCACGGCGCTGTCCATGCTGCTCATGGAAATCTGCGTCACCATCAGCCTGCTGGGGCGCATGGGCAAGGCGGCCTTCGACGCGCGCTTGGTGTCCATGATGGCCAAGACGGCCGTCATCTGCGCGGCCATCGCCGTGCTGGACCAGACGCTGCTGGCCTTCCTGAACCCGTGGGTGCGCATCACCGTGGAGGCCGTGCTGTACATCGTCGCGGTGCTGGCCACCGGCGCGGTGCGCCCCGGCGAGGTGCTCCAGGTGGTGCGCATCGCCCGCCGCCGTGGAAACCCCGCGCCCGAGGCCGCGCCCACCCCGTGAGGAGAGTTCCGCCGCTCATGCCGTCCACGCACCGCCAGCCGCCTTCCGCCCCGCGCCATCCCTGGCGCTCGTTCGCCTGCGCCGCGCTGCTGCTGCTGCTGGCGCCCGCTTGCCGGGGCCTGGGCAAGTACACCTGGGTGGATGACTACCAGGAGAAGCCGCCCCCGGTGGACTCGGCGTACCGCATCGCCGCGGGTGACCTGCTCAACATCCGCGTGTGGAACCAGGAGTCGCTCACCACGCAGGCCCGCGTGCGCGAGGACGGCCGCATCAGCCTGCTCTTCCTGGACGACGTGGAGGCCGCCGGCCACACGCCGGCCATGCTGTCGCAGCAAATCCAGACGCGGCTGAAGGACTACATCAACCACCCCGTCGTCACCGTCGCGCTGGAGATGGCGCGCCCCATCAAGGTGACCATGGTGGGCGAGGTCAACCGCATCGGTCCGCTGGAAATCGACCCGGGCGCCAGCCTGCTGCAGGCCCTGGCCGGCGCGGGCGGCTTCACCGAGTACGCCCACAAGGACCGCATCTTCGTCATGCGCCAGGAAGAGGGCGCCGCGCCCGAGCGCATCCGCTTCCGCTACGACGACCTCATCCACGCCGAGGGGCGCGCGCCCACCTTCCGCCTGCGCCCCGGTGACGTGGTGGTGGTGGAATAACCCGTGCTGGGGACGGTCCTCACCGTCGCGTTGCTGGAGGTGTCCTCCGCCTCCGTCAGCTACGCCACGGCCGCGCGCGTCGATTCGCGCCTGCGCTCCAACGAGGCCCCCGCCCCCGAGGCCCCCCGTGTCGCGGGCGACACCGACGTCACCCCGCTCCTGGGCCTGGAGATTCGCGACGGCAACGCCGCGCTCCAGGTGGAGTACACCCCGCGCATCAGCCTGCGCGAAGTCACCGCCCGCGCGCGCACCGAAATCCAGCACATGGGCCGCCTGGCCGGCCTGTGGCGCCCCGAGCGCGGCCTGTCCCTGCGCCTGTCGGAGGAGCTGGTGCTGGGCAGCGTCAACCTCCTCACCACGGACCTGGGCTCCCTGCCCGGCGGCACACCGGGCACGGACCCCGACGGGCCGCAGCGGCCTCCCGGAAGCGGCGGGCCCCTGCAGCCCCTGCCCCAGGCGGACACCGTCTACTTCCTCTCCTCCGCGACGACGCTGACGGCGGACACCGGCTGGCTGGGGCGGCGGTGGAACCTCACCGGCTCCGGCGGCTTCTCCATCAGCGGCGGCCTGGACGGGCCCGCCCGCGAAGCGGTGCCCATGCAGTATGGCCCGCGCGCGGACGTGTCCCTCAGCCATGCGCTGTCACCCCTGAGCGCCATCACCACCTCCGTGGCCTTCAACTCTGCGCGCTTCTCCACCGGGGCGAACAACACCATCGTCACGCTGCGGGAGGCCTGGGGGCACCGGGTGGACAGGCGCACCTCCCTGGAAGCCGGAGCGGGCGTGAGCGTGGTGCACACCATCCCCGTGCCCCCCGGCGAAGGCGAGCCCGAGCCCGGCCCGCTGGACGCGCCCCGGACGGAGCTGCTCCCCAACCTGAATGTCGGGGTGAGCCACCGGATTCCCTCGCGCACCGCGGACTTCAACGGCCGGGCGGACCTGCGGCTCGTCCCCTTCACGGACCGGCTCACGGCGCGCGTCTACCCTCGGGCGGACCTGACGCTGACGGGGACCTGGGCCCTGGGGCCCCGCGTGCGCGTGTCCGCCATTGGCGGCGGCGCCGCGGCCGTGGGCGGAAGTAGTGGGGACACCATCCTTTCCGGAGGCTTCACTGGTTCCTGGATTCTCACACGGTGGGTGTCCGTGGATACCGACCTCCGCGGGACGTGGAGCCGCTCGCCCGAACTGCCGGCGGCCCGGCTGACGTGGGCCGCGACGCTGGGCCTCTCCGTGCGGCAAACTGGTATTCTCTGAGGGCTGGCGCCATGGCGAAGCTCATCTTGATGTCCGTCCTCATCCTCACCATCGCCCTGCCAGCCAAGGCGGCGAGGGATCCGCATCCGATGCGGGGGCTGAAGAAGGCCATCCTCTGGTTCGTCCTCTTCAACGCGGCATACACGTATGGCGTCCTCGTCTGGGTGCCACGGCTCGGGTTCGGCTGAGCGAGTTTCAGAAAGGTTGACGACGGATGGAGTCCGACCTGCACACGGTCCTCTTGGTGGAGGACGCCCCCTTCTTCCGGAAGATGCTGGGCGACTACCTGCGGGACATGGGGTTCAAGGAGGTCGTGGAGCTGCCCAGTGGCCGCGCCGCGCTCAAGCACCTGGAGACGGCCGCGCGTCCCGACCTCGTGTGTCTGGACCTGACGCTGCCGGACATCTCCGGCTATGACCTCTGCGAGCACATCCGCCGCTCGGCGACGATGGCGGACGTGCCCGTGCTGGTGGTGAGCGCCCGGGACTTGCCGGAGGACAAGGCGCACGCCGAGGAGGCCGGCGCCAACGGCTACCTGGGCAAGCCCTTCACCCAGGAGGAGTTCACCCGACGGGTGCAATCGCTCCTCAAGAGCACTGGGGCCAGGAGGGCGCCGTGACGGTCCCCGCGCCCGGGGCTCCCGGGCCGCGCCCCCAGTTGGTGCCGCCGCGGCCCGCGTTCACTCCGGAGCGCCCGGAGACGAACGCGCCCGCGGACCTCATCGACTGGGGCTTCGCCATCGACGCGGTCTTCTTCTTGAAGAACGCGGTAATGCGGCACTGGTTCCTCGCCCTGATGGTGATGGGCGCGGTGTCCGCCATGGCGGTGGGCGTCAGCAAAATCATGCCGCGCAAGTACCGCGTGGAGACGCGGATGCTGACGCAGCGCAACTTCATCATCTCCTCGCTGGCCAACCCCGGGCGCTCCATCCCCGTGGACGCGGACCAGCCCACGCGCGCCGCGTGGGAGATGGTGATGAAGCACGACAACCTCAAGTCCATCGTCGCGCAGGCGAAGCTGGTGGAGTACTGGGAGCTGCAGCGCTCGCCGCTGAACCGGCTGAAGGAGAAGGTGCTGCGCAAGCCGCCGGTGGCCATGTCGGACGACGACAAGCGCGACGCGCTCACCGCCATGCTGGAGCAGGCGATGATTGTCGGCGTGGAGGGCGGCACGGGCACCGTCTCCATCGGCGTGGAGTGGACCGACCCGCAGCTTGCGCTCAACATCGTGCAGGCCGCGCAGCAGAACTTCCTCGACATGCGCCAGGCGGCGGAGATGGGCGCGGTGCAGGAGGCCATCACCATCCTGGAGAAGCAGGTGGTGGAGGAGGCCGCGGGCATCCAGCAGGCCATTGGCCAGCTCAACGCGGCGGTGAAGCGCGTGGAGGCCCGGCAGAAGAAGGAGGAGGAGAAGAAGGGACGGCGGGGCGGTGCCGCGGCCGCGGCCAACGCCGCGCTGGGCATCAACACCGACCACCTGCTGGCGCAGATGCGCTTCATGATTCAGACGAAGCGCCGGGCCATTGGCGACGTGGAGGACTTCCGCTCGCGGCGGCTGACGGAGCTGCGCAACCAGCTGTCCGAGCAGCGCGTCATCTATTCGCCGCAGCACCCCATCATCACCGACCTGGAGCAGCGCATCTCCTCGCTCCAGGAGGATTCGCCGCAGTTGATTGCGCTGCGCTCGGAGATGACGGAGCTCATCAACGAGTACGTGCGCAACGGCGGTGACCCAGGTGAGCTGGAGTCCGGGCTGGCGACGGTGGCCATGGGCGGCGCGACGTTCGGCGGGCCGGCCACGTCGGATGACCCGGAGGTGTCGGTGGCGGCGGACCGGGTGCGCATGCTGGTGATGCGGCACCAGGAGAAGATGCGGCGGTTGGACCAGGCGCGCACGGAGCTGGAGATTTCCCGCGCGTCCATGAAGCACCGCTTCAGCGTGCTGTCGCCGCCCACCTTCCCGGAGCGGCCGTCCAAGCCGAAGGTGAAGCTCATCGTCGCCGCGGGCGTGGTGGGCGGAATCGGCATGGGCATCTTCGCGGCGCTGGCGCTGGACATCATCCGCCGGCGCATTCTGGAGAAGTGGCAGGTCGAGCGGATTCTGAAGCTACCCGTGCTGGCGGAGCTGGAGCGGCGCTGAACAGCGCGCTCGGGGGTGCATGTCGTGACATCGTGGACGTGGCTGGACGTGGCGCTGTGCGTGGCGCAGCTTCCCGTGGCGGTGGCGTGTGGCTATCTGCTGACGCTGACGCTGCTCTCCTATCGGCCCCAGCCGCCGACGACGCGCATCGGGCCGCGGAAGTTCGACATCATCATCCCCGCGCACAACGAGGAGCTGGGCATCGCCCGGACGGTGAAGAACCTGTCCGAGGTCGACTACCCGGCGCACCTGCGGCGCATCATCGTGGTGGCGGACAACTGTTCTGACGCGACGGCGCAGAAGGCGCGCGAGGCCGGCGCCTTCGTCCTGGAGCGGCAGGACACGACGAAGCGGGGCAAGGGCTACGCGCTGGCCCACGCCTTCGAGTTCAGCCAGCAGGACGGCTTCGCCGAGGCGGTGGTGGTGGTGGACGCGGACACGGTGGTGTCGCCCAACCTGCTGACCGCCTTCGCGAAGCGCATCGAGGGTGTCGAGGGTTCGAAGGCCGGAGCCGAAGGGGCGCACGCCATGCAGGCGCACTACGGGGTGATGAACCCCACGGCGTCCTGGCGCACGCGGTTGATGACCATTGCCCTGGGCATGTTCCACAAGGTGCGCTCACAGGGCCGCGAGGCCCTGGGCGTGTCGTGCGGCCTGCGCGGCAACGGCATGTGCTTCACGCACCACGCGCTGGCCCAGGTGCCGCATGACGCCTTCAGCGTGGTGGAGGACCTGGAGTACGGCATCCGCCTGGCCCACAACGGCTTCCGCGTGCACTACGTCTGGGAGGCGGAGGTGCTGGGGGAGATGGTGTCCGGCGAGAAGCAGAGCCGCTCGCAGCGCCAGCGCTGGGAGGGTGGCCGCGCGCAGATGCGCAAGCTGCACGGGTGGCCGCTGCTGAAGGACGGCCTCCGGAAGAGGGACGGCACGCTGTTGGACATCGCCATGGACGTGCTGGTGCCGCCGCTGAGCCAGTTGGTGCTGGCGGCGGTGGGTTGCGCGGTGATGGCCGGGGCGTTCGCCTGGTGGTCCCACAACCCGATGCCATGGGCGCTGGGCGTGGCGGGCTTCAGCGTGGCCAGCCTGGGGGCGTATGTCCTGCGCGGCTGGTGGGTGTCTGGCGTGGGCATTCGCGGCCTGCTGGACCTGGCCTGGGCGCCTGTCTACGTGGTGTGGAAGGTGTGGCTCATGCTGCGCGGCCCCGGCGCGGAGAAGCGCGGTGAGTGGGTGCGGACCTCGCGTGAGGGCGAGAACCGGTAGCGGGCCGTGTGCACAGAACTCAAGTTGGACTTGAGTTTCGTGCATGGGAACGGCGCGGCGCGGGCAGCCAGAGCGGGCGCATTCTCACGTCAGACCTAGTGGGCATTCAGAGTGCGGCCCAACGCCCCTAAGACGCCGTGCCACCAACTGCGCTACGTAGAAATTGAGGGGTGGCTCTACCCCTGCCGACTACCTATGCAGGGTGATAGATGTGCCTCTTCGCCACCCTCGCGCCAGGTTGCTCCAGCACGCCACCGGCACCGCCAGCCGTCGCGATGCGTACGCGCTCGCGACCTGCTCTGACACCGTGTCGTGCTGCATCCAGCGCAACCCTGGCGTCCCCGAAGCGTGCGGCCTCACGGCGAGCGAAGCCGCCATGTACATGGCAGGCGTCAAGGCAGCCATGGACGAGGCCGCCAAGGAAGAAGAGGCACCCGTCATCTGGGACGACGCCCACAACGGGGACCTTCCCGAATGGCGGCGCGAGTGCATTCGGTTCTACGGCGACTGCAAGACGGAGCCTGGGTGGACGGGCCCTTGCTACGAGTGCCTGCGCCGCTGCGAGGCCCAAGAAGAGTGGCCCGTATCGATGTGCAAGCCCGGAAGAAAGACGCGGAGGAAGTAATGGACGACAGCCCCGACTGGGACCCGGTGCGCGCCCTCGCACATGGCGTGTTGAATCAAGGCATCCCGCTGGAGCTGACGGATGACGTGCGGAGCTTGCTCAGGCGCACCGCGCGAGAGGTTGCCATCAGCGACGCGGACACCGCGCTACAGACCGAAGCGGGCGCAACGGAACTTCTGCGGGAAGCCATGCGCCGAATCAAGGATGGCTCCTGGCGCCTGATGCGTGCGCTTCACCGCATGTACCAGGACAAGCGCGCGGGTGACTTCGACAGCGCCCGCCAGGAAATGAGAGACGTGCTCGCCGAAGAAGTGGTGCCCTTCTACCGCGACGTTGCAGCCGGGCAGCTCGAAGACCTCGACGACGAGCCGTAACGACGACGGGAGCGAGACTGACGCCGCGCCCCCCTCGTACTCAGGAGCCACCGTCACCAACACGGGGCGGAGCCACCCTGCCGCACGCCGCGGCAGGCCGCGCCGAGTCCCGCGCCACCGCCAAGGCCGCGCACAACGTCAGCGCTGGGAGGACGGGCGCAGTTGCGCAGGCTGTCTTGCATGAGACTCGAGTTGGACTTTAGTTTCGTGTGTAGGAATGGCGCGGCGCGGGCAGCCGATGCGGCTGTGCGGAGGAGGCAACGCGGATGGGCGTGCGTAGCAAGGGACGACGTAAGCTCCACCGGGAAGGCCGCCTCTTCATCTGGTGGGTGGACGCAGCGGATGGACCGGAAAAAGTCCTGCACGTCATCGCGGACGACAAGCGGTTCCACGTCCAGTATCCGCTGGAGCAACCCGCCGAGGAGGGCTTCCTGGCCGTCGTCGGCCGGGAGTTTCCAGGACTCCCAGACGCAGGCAGTTGCTGGATTCGAGTGCGAGTCCCGACCTGGGACTCCACCGCCGTGGGCCCCGGCTTCGTTCGCCGCCTCATCGACTGGGCGTTGACGCCGGACAAGCCGCTCCTTCGGGTGGATTGGCGCGGCAAGCCCGAGGAAGGCGGCGATGCCCCTTCCCATTGACCTGCCGGACATCAACGCGGCGATGACCTCGGCATCGTGATGCGTGGATGGAGCTCGGACCTGCTCGCGGGCGATGCCTTCACGCGAGGTATCGAGCGTTGCCAACAGCTCTCGACGTCCACCGGTGTCGACCGGCCTGCTCCTCCAACGGCTCGGGTTCAACACGGAGGCCACGGAAATTCTCGACGTGGCGACTGCCTGGTCAGCCCACCCGGACCCGTTCTAGCCCCGGCATCCTGGCGCGCGATTGATGCTGGAACCGTGATGAAGAGGCGAGGCGCTCATGAAGTTCTTCACGAGCGCTCTCTGGAAGATGGCCACCTCTTGTTCCTCCGAGGTGGCCCACGATGCATTCCGTCGCTCGCAGTGTGCTGTGCGTCTTCCTGCTGCTGTTCGCCTTTCCCTCGCTGGCTCAGCCCGATGCCGGCGGACATCCGAACACCAGCACCGTCATCGGGACGGTGCGTAACGCATATCGGCGCGTTCCCGTCTCCAATGCTGTCGTGACCGCGAGTTCCCCCAACCTTCAGGGGGAATTGAGAGTCTCGACCGATGCACAAGGGAGCTACCGCATCCCGCAGCTCCCACCGGGCGACTACACGCTGACGTTCGAGAAGGAAGGGTTCAAGCCCTACACACGCTCCGCCATTCAACTGCGTCTCAACCGGACCACCCGGGTCGACGTGGAACTCCTCGCCGCTGCATCGGAGGAGCCGGGACGTGTCATCGCCGCTCCGCCGACCATCGACGTGGGCTCCACGACCATGGGCGTGAACATCGACCAGGAGTTCATCAAGCGCATCGCCGTCGCCCGTCCGGGTAGCAAGGGCGGCGCTACCCGCTCCTACGAAAGCCTGGCAGAGCGCCCCACCAGCGGCCACGCCGGCATCGCCATCAACGGCCCACCGTCCTCCATCCTGCCCTCGCAGTCCCTTGGCCGTTCGGCGCCTCCGACGCCTCCGAGCGCGCCCCGGCTCGCCCGCAGAGATGTCGAGCCCCCTGCCCCCGCCGTGACGCCCGCGCCGGTCTCCCCCTTCCACATGTATTTCCAGGGGTACGGCGTCAATCCCACCATCAACACGGAGGAGGAGCGCTTCTCCACCTTCTCCGTCGACACGGATTCCGCGTCGTACACGCTGACGCGGGCCTACTTGGAGCGCGGCAGCCTTCCCAACGAGCAGGCCGTCCGGGTGGAGGAGTTCGTCAACACCTTCGACTACGGCTACGCGCACCAGGGCAGCGCGCCCTTCAGCGTCCAGGTGGAAGGCTTCCCGTCTCCCGTTCGCAAGGGCTACCACGTGGTCCACGTCGGCGTGAAAGCGCGGGAGGTCAGCCGCCCGGAGCGCAAGCCGAGCCACCTCGTCTTCGTCATCGACGTGTCCGGCTCCATGAACCTGGAGAACCGGCTGGGCCTGGTGAAGCGCGCACTGCACCTGCTCGTGAACGAACTGGATGAGCGCGACCAGGTCTCCATCGTCGTGTACGGCTCCACCGCGCGTCTGGTGCTGGAGCCCACCAGCGCCGTGCACGCACACGTCATCCGCGCCGCCATCGACAGCCTGCACACCGAGGGCTCCACCAACGCCCAGGCGGGCCTGGAGATGGGCTATTCGCTCGCGGCCTCCCACCTCGTGGAGGGCGGCATCAACCGCGTCATCCTCTGCTCGGATGGCGTGGCCAACACCGGGCTCACGGATGCCAACAGCATCTGGGAGCGCATCCGTGCGCGCGCGGCGAAGGGCATCACCCTGTCCACCGTCGGCTTCGGCATGGGCAACTACAACGACGTGTTGATGGAGCGCCTGTCCCAGGTGGGTGAGGGCAACTACGCCTACGTGGACCGGATTGAAGAAGCGCACCGCATCTTCGTGCGCAACCTCACCGGCACGCTCCAGGTGGTGGCCAAGGACGTGAAGCTCCAGATGGAGTTCAACCCGAAGGCCGTGTCCCACTACCGCCTGCTCGGCTACGAGAACCGCATGCTCACCAAGGAGCAGTTCGCCGATGACCGCGTGGACGCGGGTGAAATCGGCGCGGGCCACGCCGTCACCGCGCTCTACGAGGTGAAGCTGACCGAGCCCTCCGCGTCCTTCGGCACGCTGCGCATCCGCTACAAGGCGCCGGAGGGTGGGGACTCGAAGCTCATCGAGAAGCCGCTGCCGTCGAGCGTCCTCCGCCCCGCCTACGACCGCGCCACACCGCCCACGCGGCTGTCCTACGTGGCCGCCGCCTTCGCCGAGAAGCTGCGCGGTTCCTACTGGGTACGACCGCTGACCTATGACGCCCTGTTCTCTTTCTGGGAGGAAGTCGGCCAGCCGCTGAAGGCCCGCGATGACGTGGCGGAGCTGGGCGCCCTCATCCAGAAGGCCCGCGCCCTGGACTACCGCGAGGACCGCTTCGAGGCCTTCGCGCCCGTGAGCACCATGGACTTCGACCGCGTGCCCACCCTGCCCTGAACCCCGCGCCCGCGCCTGGCGCGGTCCTTTCGCCAGGCGCGAGCGGCTCCCATTCCTCAGGGCACTGAGTCCAAGCCGGCAGCGAACAGCACCGAGTCCTCCGCCAGCGGAGCATTCATGACGCTGACTCGCGGGAAGCTGGCCTCGCGATCAGGTAGGAACGGCTCCATGACGACCTGGATGAGTGGAGTCTGCGAAACGAACGGCATCAACATCCACTACCTCCGAACCGGAGGTGCCAACCCTCCCGTCGTTCTGCTCCATGGACTGATGGGGAACGGCGCCTGCTGGACTCCCCTGGCGCGTGTGCTCGAAGGTGAATTCGACGTCGTCATGCCCGACGCCAGAGGGCACGGCGGTTCGAGCACGCCGCACCACGGCTACCGGTACGACGACCACGCGAACGACGTCGTGGGCCTCATCCGCGGTCTGGAGCTCTCTCGTCCGGTGCTGCTTGGCCACTCGATGGGCGGAATGACCGCCGCGGTGGTGGCGAGTCGAGGGATGGGGGGCCTCCGCCGCCTCATCCTGGTCGACCCGACATTCTTGAGCCCCGAGCGCCAACGCGAGGTGCGCGACAGCGACGTCGCCGACCAACACCGCCGGGCCCTCGGCTTGCACAAGTCTGACCTCGTTGCACAGGCCCGAGCCCGCAACCCGCATCGCTCGCCCGAAATCATCGACCTTCTTGCCGAGGCGCGACTGAACACCCGGCTGGGCGCCTTCGACGTTCTCACGCCGCCCAACCCCGAGTATCGCGACGTGATGAGCGCGATTGACGTCCCGACCCTCCTCGTCATTGGAGACCGCAGCCCCGTCGTCACGCTCGAGATGGCAATGGAACTGCGGAGCCTCAACCCACGTGTGCGAATCGAACAGGTACAGAACGCCGCCCACGGTCTTCCGTTTGACCAACCCGAGCGACTGGGAGCCGTGGTCGTGCAGTTCTTGCGCGAGCTGACCTAAGGAGGTCTCCAGCAATTCTCTAACCAATCGCGCAGCCCAAAACCCTCGGCGAGGCAACCTGCCTTGCGGAGGACTTCCTGGGGCGAGAGATTCAGCAGCCGCCAGGTGCGCAGCTTCGCCAGGGCCCTTGCCCTCGGCGATGAGCTGGATGGCCAGAAGGCGACGGAAGTGGCGAGCGTCGCGTGCCTGCCGCAGCGCCCACTCCAGCTTCCGCCTGTTGTCTGCTGTCAGCCCCAATTCGGCAGGGCGCCTTGCCGGTCGCATCCCCCAGAAGTTGTGCATGCTTCTGGCGACCTACTTCAGAGCACCGCGAGGACCGCTTCGAGTCCTTCGCGCCCGTGAGCACCATCGACTTCGACCGCGTGCCCACCCTGCCCTGAGCCCCGCGCCCGCGCCTGGCGTGATGCCCCGCCATGCCGGGGCACTTCCGCCAGGCGCGAGCGCAAGCTCCCGTCAGGGCGCCGTGTCCAGCCCCGCCGCGAAGAGCACCGAGGCCTCAGCGAGCTTCACCGTCTCCTGCTGCTTCAGGTGAAGCACTCGCATGTCCTTGAGCGAGCGGAACGCGTCCAGCAACTCCAGAATGCCTCCGCGCCCCTCTCGGTAGGCGTCCTCGGCCATCCGGCGCACCGTGGGCAGCCGCTCCACCACGTCATGCTCCAGCCGCGCCAACGCGCCCTTGCGGCCCTCCAGGACGGCGTGAGCCCGGGACAGCTCCGCGCGGGCCTCGGCCAGCTCCGCTTCCAGTGCGCGGGCCTCGGCCTGCATCTCCGCGGACGCGCGGGCCACGGCGCCCTGGTTCCGGTCGAAGAGCGGCAATGGCAGTCCCACGCCCACCAGGGCGATGGTGCTCTGCTCATTCCGGGTGAACATGACACCCGCCGCCACGGACGGCACTGGCAGCCGCTCCCTGCGGGCCACGTCCAGACCGCCTCGTGCCACGGCCTGCCGCGCGCGCGCCGCCACCAGCGACGGCCGACGCTGCTGGGCGGACTCCCACAGGAGCGGCAGGTCCGGCAGGGATTCGGTGGTCCGCAACGAGCCCTGCGCCTTCGGGTGCCACCCTTCCATGCCGAGCAACGCGGCCAGCCGTCCGGAGGCGTCGGCCACGTTGGCGCGAGCATTCAGCACCTCCACCTCCAGCGCGCGGCTCTCCACCTCGATGCGCTCCACGTCATACCGGCTGGAGTCACCCGCCGCCGCCCGGCCCTTCACCACCTTCTCCACGCGCCCCAGGTCCACCGCCGTCTCCTCCAGCACGCGCAGTTCCTCCTGGTTCGTCAGCAGCACCGCGAAGGCCTCGCGCACGGCCAGCACGCGCTCCGCCAGTGAGGCTTTCACGCGCGCCTGCTCGGCGGACACGTTGCGCTCCGCCAGCTCGCGGCGCACGCTGCGCTGCCCGAAAATCATCAGGGGCTGCTCCAGCGACAGCTCGTGCACCACCGACGAACCGGTGTTCACGCCCGCGGCCAGGAGCTGCGTTCCATAGCTGAACGAGGGGTTGGGCAGGATGCTCGCCTCGACGCGGTCCGCCGCCGCCACGTCAATGCGCGAGCGCTCCGCCGCGGCCCACGGGCTGCGCTCGTCCAGCAACGACAGCGCCTGCTCCAGAGTGATGTGCTCCTGAGGCGCCTCCTCGATCCGTTTCTGCTCCTGCGTGAGTGAGTCCCGTGGGTTATCGGACCGCGTCTGTGCGAGCAGGAGTCGGTCCGGCGGGGTATCCGACCGGTTCTGCGCCAGCGCGAATCGACCTGGAGGCGGCGTATCGAACCGCCGCTGCTCCTGCGTGAGCCGGTCCGGTGATGTCGCCTCGGACCGCATCTGCTCCTGCGTGAGTCGCTCCGGCAACGGAGTATCGGCCTGCTCCGCTCGGGCAGGCCCGGCCATCAACAGACACAGCACACCCCATGCGGTGAAGTGCCTCATTCCGTCACCTCCGCCTCGCCCTGATCGCCTTCCGACACCAACGACAGCCATGGAACTCCCTCTGTGCTGAAACCTCGCTTGGCGCCGCATGGCTCCGTCTCCGGCACCGCCCAGTGGGCACGCACCGGCAGGAAGCGCTTCAGGCCACCGTTCGCTGAACGCACACCGCTTCGCAGAACGGGTCCAAAGACGGTGTCTCTCCGAAGAGCATCGATGCTCCAGCGGTGCCGGGCCTTTCGGCCCGCCATGCCTCGCCGTGCACCACCAGGAGACCTCCGGACTCTCGTCCCAATGAAGCGCCTCATGCCGCCACCTCACCCTGACGCCAATGACCACCAACGAGTCCTCCGAACCGTGCCTCACCACCGCTCCCGCCTGGCGGCCCCGCCACTGACGCCTGCTGAGCGCCCGTCCCGTTGAAGCGCCTCACGCCGCCACCCCCGCGGTGCCCTGCTCCGGGCCGTGCCCCTTCGGCCCGATGTGCTCCACGCCGGAGTCCAGGTCCTCGTCCTCCTCGTCCCGCGAGCCCGTGGAGGCGACATGCTTCCCCACGATGACGGAGTAGAAGGCCGGCAGCGCGAACAGCGACACCAGCACCGCCGTCACCAGTCCGCCGATGATGACCACCGCGAAGGGCCGCTGCGTCTCGCTGCCCGCTCCGCTGGAGAGCGCCGCCGGCATCAACCCCAGCATTGCCAGCAGCGCCGTCATCAGCACCGCGCGGAAGCGGCTAGCCGCGCCCGCCGGCAGCGCTGCCTCCAGGGATTCACCCGCCTTCCGCCGGTCATCCACCGCGCTCACCACCAGCAGCGACGCCAGACACACCTGCCCCAGCAGCGTGATGAAGCCCACCGCCGCGCTCACCGACAGCGGGATGCCCGTGACGGCCAGCGCCAGCACGCCGCCGCACATCGCGAAGGGCGCCCCCGCCAGCACCGCGCTCGCGCTCCGCATGGAGCCCAGCGCCGCGTAGAGCAACGCGAACACCACCAGGAAGGAGATGGGCACGATGACCGCCAGCCGTCCCAGCGCGCGCTCCTGGTTCTCGAACTCGCCGCCCCACTTGAGGAACGTGCCCTCCGGCACCGTCACCTCGCGCTCCACGGTGGCCATGGCCTCCTGGATGGTGGAGCCCATGTCGCGCCCCTCCACGTTGAACTTCAGCGCCAGGGTGCGGCTGTTCGCCTCGCGGTTGATGCTCGCGCGGCCCAGCGCCTTCTCCAGCCGCGCCACCTCGCGCAGCGGGACATGGCCTCCGCTAGCCGTGGGCACCAGGATGCCGCCGATGCGCGCCTCGTCGTCACGCTCCGTGCCCGGCAGGATGACGCGCACCGGGACGGGCCGCTCCTGCTCCCACAGCTCCGTCACCACCCGACCGCCCAGGGCCGTCTCCACCAGGTCCTGCGCGGTGGACACGTCGATGCCGGCACGCGCCAGCGCGGGACGGTCCAGCACCACCTGGAGCTGCGGCACACTCGAATCGCGGTAGAGCCCCAGGTCCACCACACCCTCCACGTTCTGCAGCGACGTGACGGCCTGCTCCAGCGTGCCGCGCATGGCCGCCAGGTCCGTGCCGAAAATCTTCAGCACCACCTTGCCGCGCACACCGCTGATGGCCTCCTCCACGCTGTCCTTGATGGGCTGCGAGAAGTTGAAGCTGACGCCCGGAATCTCCAGCAGTGAGGCGCGCATCTCCCGCACCAGTCGCTCCTTGTCCCAGCCCTTGCGCCACGTCTCCTCGGGCATGAAGCGGACGAACGTCTTGCCCATGTTGACGGCCTCGTTGTCCGTGCCGTCCTCCGGGCGGCCCTGCTCGACGAGCACCTCCTTCACCTCGGGGAAGTCCAGCAGCCTGCGCCGCACCTCCAGGAGGAGGTCCGCGCCCTTGCCCAGGGAGATGCTGGCCGGCATCTCCACGAAGATGTTGATGTCGCCCTCATCCAACTCCGGCAGGAACTCACTGCCCACCCGCGAGCCCACCACGCCGGTGAAGAGCACCAGCGCCGCCATGCTCGCGAACACCAGCGGCTTGCGCGGCATCAGCCACGTCACCGCGCGGCCGTAGCCCTCCCGCAGGGTGGTGAGCAGCTTCGGCTCCTTCACCTCCGCGTCCTTCGGCCGAAGCAGCAGCGCGCACAGCGCGGGCACCACCGTCAGCGCGAAGACGAGCGCGCCCACCAGCGCGAAGCTGTACGTCAGCGACAGCGGCCGGAAGATGCGGCCCTCCACGCGCTCCAGCGTGAAGACGGGGATGAGCGCGGCGATGATGATGGCCATCGCGAAGAACGTCGGCCGCGCCACATCCAGCGCCGAGCGCAGGATGAGCCCCAGCATCTCCTTGCGCCGCCGGGGACGCTGCACGCCCGCCTCGTGCAGCACGTTCTCCACCAGCACCACCGCGCCATCCACCAGGATGCCGAAGTCGATGGCGCCCATGGAGATGAGGTTCGCGGGCAGGCCCACCATCTTCAGGCCGATGAAGGCCGTCAGCAGCGCCAGGGGGATGACGGACGCGACGATGAGCGAGCAGCGCAGGCTGCGCAGGAACAGCCACGCCACCGCCACCACCAGCAGCGCGCCGTGCAGCAGGTTGTGGTGCACCGTGGACAGCGTGTGCCCCACCAGGTCGTTCCGGTCATAGAAGGGCTCGATGCGCATGCCCTTGGGCAGCACCCGCGAGTTCAGCTCCTCCACCTTGGCGTGCACGCCCTCCAGCACCGTGCTGGGGTTCTCTCCCCGGCGCAGCAGGACGACGCCCTCGGTGACATCCATGTCCAGGTTGTGGCTCACCGACCCGCGGCGCGGCGTGTGCGACGCCACCACCCGCGCCACGTCGCCCACCGTCACCGGCGTGCCGTCCTCGCTCTTGAGGACGATGCTCTGCACGTCCTGCGCGCCGCGCAGGTAGCCCACGCCGCGGATGAGCAACTCCTGGTCGCCCTGGCGCAAGAAGCCGCCGCCCACGTTGCGGTTGGAGCGCTCCAGCGCCTCGGTGACGTCCGCCAGCGTCAGCTCGTGCGCGAGCAGCCGCGACGGGTCCACCTGGACGTGGAACTCCTTGAGGAAGCCGCCCAGGCTGAGCACGTCCGCCACGCCGGGCACCTGGCGCAGGTGCCGCGCGATGTTCCACTCCATCTCCGAGCGCGTCTCGGTGAGGGTGTGCCGGTCGCTCAGCACGCGGAACTGGTAGATTTTGCCCAGCGGCGTGGCCTCGGGCGCCAGCCGCACGTCCGCGCCGTCCGGCATGTCCGCGTTGGACATGCGCTCCCCGACGATGGTGCGCGCCTTGAACGGGTCCACGCCGTCATCGAAGGTGAGGAAGATGAGCGACAGCCCGAAGAGGCTCTCGCTGCGCATCTGCACCATGCCCGGCGTGCCGTTGAGCACACGCTCCAGGGGCACCGTCACCTGCCGCTCGATTTCCTCGGGCGCCAGCCCGGGCATCTGCGCGATGACATTCACCTGGAGGTTGGTGACATCCGGAAACGCCTCCACGGGCGTTTCGAGATAGGCCTTCACACCGAAGAGGCCGATGCCCAGTGTCAGCAACAGGACGGGCAGGCGGCTTCGGACACAGAACGCGATGAGTGCTCGCAACATGGGTAGGTGTCCTCGCCGCGCCTAGAGGAGCTGATCCGCCGCGCCATCCAGCAGCAGCGCGCCCCGGGTGACGACCAGATCCCCCGGTGACAGGCCCGCGATGACCTGCACCCGTCCCTCCACCGGCTGCGCCACGACGACGGGCCGCCGCTCGAAGGTGCCCGCGTCCTGCTGCACGTACACCACCGAGTCCTTGCCGTTGCGCAGCAGCACCGCCTCCACCGGCAGCGTCAGGCTGGCGTCCGGCGAGTCGATGCGCACGCGCCCGAACATGCCGGGCCGCAGTCCCCGCGCCTGCGTGTCCAGGGTGATGCGCACCGGCGCCGTCCGCGAGCCGCTCGCCACCACCGCGCCAACCGAGTCCACCTTCCCCTCCAGCGGCGCGTGCACCGACGGCATCGTCACCCGCACCCGCGCGCCCTCACGCACCAGCGGCAGGTCGCGCTCGAACACGTCCGCCATCACCCACAGCGCCGAAGGGTCTCCCACCTCCACCAGCACGTCCCCGCCCGGCTGCACGGCGATGCCCTCCGCCGCGCTCCGGCTCAGCACCGTGCCCGCCATCGGCGCGCGCAGCACCACGGTTGTGCCGCTGCCGGTGCCCACGAAGCCCACGGACGCCTGCGCCCGCGCCAGCTCCGCACGCGCCTCCGCCAGCCGCGTCTCCGCGGACAGGCGCTCACGCTCCGTCGTGACGCCCTGCTCGAACATGCGCGCCTCGCGCTCGAAGGCGGACTGGGCTTCGCGCAGCGCCGCCGTCGCGGTGGCCACCGCCGTGCGCGCCGCCGCGGCCTCGGGACAGTCCAGCGTCACCAGCGCGTCGCCCGGCTTCACCGTGTCGCCCGTGCGCACGTGGACGCTCACCACCCGTCCCGCCAGGGGCGCCACCAGCCGCGACAACGCCCCATCCCGGAAGGCCACGCGCGCGGGGGCCTGGAGCGCCGCGCTGCTGGCGTCCGCCTTCACCGGGGTGACGGTGATGAAGGCCCGCGAGGCCTCGGCGAGCTGCACCACACCTTCCTTCAGGGGGGCGGGCGTGGCGCGCTCGGCGGGAGCGGAGGGGGTGCCCGCGCCCGAGCAGGCGGCGGAGAAGGCCCAGAGGCCAAGGAGCAGGGTCCTGTTCATGCCCCAGCCCCTGGGCAAGTCCCGGTCCACCGCGCCAGACGTTCAACCCACGAGAATCATTGAGGATGGTGACGCTCAGCGAGCAGGCGGAGCTGGTGCTTATTGAACCACCTGTGCACTTTCGCCACAGTGCCCAGCGTGCGCATCTCCACGAAGCTGGGCCTGGGCCTGACGCTGACGAGCGCCGTCATCCTGGGCGCCTACGGCTACAGCCAACTCCAGAAGGAGGAGCACGACCTGCGGACGGCCACCGAGCACGCAGCGCGGCTGCTGGCTACGGCGCTCCAGGTGGCCATGGAGAACGCGCTGCGGGACGGGCAGGCGGCGGACGTGAACGAAATCCTCGAGTCGTTGGACCACCGGGATCCGACCGTGGACGTCTTCGTCTTCGATGCCCAGGCCGTGCCGGTAGTGCGCTCCCCGGGCAGCTCGCAGACGCTGCACCTGGTGGAGGATGCCGCCCGGCAGGTGCTGAAGACGCACCACTCCCTCACCCGCTTCACGGGCCCCCAGAAGCTGTCGCACCTGCTCATCGTCCTGCCCCTGCACAGCGACGACAGCACCGTCGTGGTGGGAGCGCTCGCCGTGGTGAAGCCGCTGGACGGGCTGCGGCAGGACCTGGAGTCCACCAGCCGCGCCACCGTGCTGTCGGTGCTGACGCTCATCACTGGCATCTCCCTGGTGGGCTGGCTGCTGCTGATGCTCTACCTCCGGCGTCCCCTGGAGCGCGTGGTGGGGGCGATGCGCGCGGTGCGCGGCGGCGACTTCACGGCCACCGTGACGCCCGGCAGTGACGACGAGGTGGGCGAGGTCGTCCACGCCTTCAACGGCATGGTGAAGGAGCTGGGCGAGGCGCGGCAGCGGCTGTCGGCCGAGGCCGAGTCCCGGTTGGCACTGGAGGCGGGCCTGCGGCGCGTGGACAAGCTGGCCGCCGTGGGACAGTTGTCCGCGGGGCTGGCACACGAAATCGGCTCCCCCCTGCTCATCCTCAACGGACGGGCCCAGGCCCTGGCCGCGCGCGCCGAGCTGCCCGACGACGTGCGGCGCAACGCGCGCATCCTGGTGGAGCAGTCGGAGCGCATCGAGCGCATCGTCCGCCAGCTCCTGGACCTGGCCCGCCGCAAACCCTCGAAGCTGGAGTCCCTGGACGCGCTCGCCTCCGTGCGCGCGGTGGTGGAGCTGCTGGAGTTCGACGCGCGCAAGCGCGACGTCCGGCTGACGTTCCATTCCGAGGAGCCGCTCCCTCGCGTGCTGGCGGACGGAGACGGGCTGCAACAGGTGGCGCTCAACCTGCTCACCAACGCGCTGCGCGCCACGCCCCGAGGCGGCGAGGTGCGGGTGACGCTGGCGCCGTCCACCTTCCAGCCCGCCCCCGGCCTGCGCGAGCGCCACGGCGTGCGCCTGTCCGTGGAGGACACCGGCGTGGGCATGGATGACGCGGCGCTGGAGCGCTTCTTCGAGCCCTTCTTCACCACCTGGAGCGCCCACGGCGGCACGGGCCTGGGCCTGCCGGTGGTGAAGGCCATTGTCGCGGAGCACGGCGGCGCCGTGACGGTGACGTCGCGCCCGGGACAGGGCACTCACTTCATCGTGCACATTCCTTCCGAGAAGGAAGAAGGAACGGGGGCGATATGAGCACTCCCAGAAAGCGCCTGCTCATCCTGGATGATGACGCGGGGGTGGTGGACTTCCTCTGCGAAGCCCTGGACGCGCGAGGCTACGAGGCGGTGGGACGCACCTCGCCCGAGGAGGCGCTGGCCCTCTTCGAGCGCGAGTCCTTCGACCTGGTCATCACCGACGTGGAGATGCCCCGCATGCGCGGCACGGAGGTGCTGGAGGCGCTGCTGACGCGCAAGCCGGGCCAGTTGGTGGTGCTCATCACCGCCTTCGGCAGCGTGGAGCTGGCGGTGGCGGCGGTGAAGGCCGGCGCCTGCGACTTCGTCACCAAGCCCTTCAACATCGACGCGCTCGTCCTCACGCTGGAGCGCGCCTTCCGGGAGCGGCAACTGCGCCGCGAAATCGTGCGCCTGCGCGCGGCCGTCCCCGGCGACACGCCCGGCGGGCTGGTGGCTCGCAGCCCCGCCATGCAGAAGGCGCTGGAGGTGTCCCGCCGCGCGGCGCGCAGCGACGCCACCGTGCTGCTCACCGGCGAGACAGGCACCGGCAAGAGCGCCCTGGCGCGCTTCATCCACGAATCCAGCAGCCGGCGCACCCAGCCCTTCCTCCAGCTCAACTGCGCGGCCCTGCCCTCGGGGCTGGCGGAGAGCGAGCTGTTCGGCGCCAGGCGCGGCGCCTACACCGACGCGCGCGAGGACCGGGCCGGCGTCTTCGTGTCGGCCGGCGGCGGGACGCTTTTCCTGGACGAAGTGGGCGAGCTGTCGCTGGAGGTGCAGGCCAAGCTGCTCCAGGCCCTGGAGACGGGACGCGTGCGGCCCCTGGGCTCGAGCACGGAGATACCCGTGCGCGCCCGCGTGCTGGCCGCCACCAACCAGCCGCTGGAGGTGCTGCTGCGTGAAGGCCGCTTCCGCGCGGACCTCTACTACCGCCTCAACGTCATCCGCATCGAGGTGCCCCCGCTGCGCGAGCGGCGCGAGGACATCCTGCCCCTGGTGGACTTCTTCCTCGGGCGCCTGGGCGAGCAGCAGCAGCGCGAGGTGCTGGGCGTGTCCGCCAGCGCGCTGAAGCGGCTGCTGGCCCACGCGTGGCCCGGCAACGTGCGCGAGCTGGCCAACCTGCTGGAGCGCGCGGTGGCCCTGGCGGACCACGACACGCTGGTGCCGGAGGACTTCGACCTGCCGGGCGGCGACAGCGGCCTGACGTCGCTGCTCAGCCGTGCCTCGGGCGAGGACGCGCCCCTGGAAGAGGTGGAGCGCGCCTATGTGCGCCGGGTGGTGGAGGCGCAGGGTGGCAACAAGGCCGCCGCCGCGCGCATCCTGGGCATCAACCGGCGCACGCTGTACCGCAAGCTGGACCTGGACGAGTGAGGCTGTGCCTCAGTCCGCCAGCGGCATGCCCCAATCCGGCTGGCCGCGCTCGCCCTTCACCCAGCGGTACACCTCCAGCACCTGCTCCGCCTTCGCCTTCCAGGTGAAGTACTTGAAGATGCGCTCCCGGGCGCGCTCGCCCATGGGGCGGATGACGGACGGGTCCGCGGCCAGCTTCGTCAGCACGTCGCGCACGCGCAGGACGATTTCCTCCGGCGTCCCCATCTGGATGGCGAAGCCGGTGGCCGGGCTCACGATTTCCCCCGGGCCGCCGTAGTCCATGACGATGGGCACCAGCCCCAGCGCCATGGCCTCGCACACCACCGCGCCGCCGAACTCGCGCACGCTGGGGAACCCGAAGATGTGGTTCTTCGCCAGCCGGCCCTGGAGCTCCTGGTGCTTCACCCAGCCGGCGAAGGTGACGCCGGACTCGATGCCCTCGCGCGCCGCCTGCGCCCGGAGGTTGGCCATCTCCTGACCGTCACCGATGTACTCCAGCACCACCTTGCCCTCGCGGATGAGCGGCGCGGCGGCCTCCATCAGCATGGCCATGCCCTTGTACGGCACGAAGCGGCCCACGAAGGCCACGCGCAGGGGCAGCTCCACCGGGCCCTCCGACTTCTCCGTGCCGAAGCGCCGGGTGTCGATGGCGTTCTCCGGCACGTACACCGTCTTGCCCTGCCACTGCCCCGACACCTGCCCCCGCGTGGCGCGCGAGCCGGTGATGATGGCGGACGCGTTCTCCCGCGTGGACTTGTAGAAGGGCATCAGCTTGTAGACGTCACGGATGTAGCTCAGCCACTCCTTCTCCCGCCGCCGCGCGCCGCCAAAGCCCTTGGGCCAGGGCAGACCGCCGTTGAGCGGCCCCATGACGAAGGGCACCCCCGCCTTCTTGCACCGCGCCGCCAGCGTGCTGGGCGTGGTGGGGCTGATGGGCGTGTAGCGGTGCACCAGGTCGAACTCACCCGCCTCGATGCGCGGGCCGAAGCGGCGCCAGAGCACCTCCTCGAAGTAGTAGTAGGGCAGCGCGCTCAGCGCGGTGGCCGTCGTCCAGCCCACCCCTGTCTTTCCCCGCAGCACCTCGCCCACCTTGTCGAGCGGCTTCTCCACCGGCGTGGAGTCCAGCGCGGTGAACTGCGAGCCCTCCTGCACGCCCTGCTTGAGGATGTTCTCCCGGTTGCGGACGTGGGTGACCAGGTGCACGTCCGCCACGTCGGCCAGAGCGCGGTAGAGCGACCAGCCTTCGAGCGGGACACTCACCCAGTCGGGGTTGCACAGCTCGGCAATCAGAAGGACGCGTGGGCGGGGAGCAGGCATACGTGCCACTCCATCTATCCCAACCCGCTCTCCGGATGTAGCCTCCTCCGGGTCTCGATGTACGCACCCGACCGGCCGCCCTACCTGCGCTACGGCGCACTGCTTGCTTTCCTGGTGCTGGCCACCGTGGGCGGCGCCGTCATCCACCCCGTGGTCGCGTTGGCCCCTGTGCTGTGCGTGGGGGTGGTGTGGGTCATCCTGAAGGTGCCGGTGAAGTACCCGGTGTTGGTGGTGACCTGGCTCGTCCTGGCGGTGGACTACGTGCCAGAGCGGCCCCAGTCCGGCCTGTGGCCCTCGCCGCTCCACCCGCTGGGCGAGCTGATGTTCGCGCAGCTCAGCTACATCACCAAAATCGGGGCGCTGCGCTTCCCGCTGGTGGACGTGCTCATCCTCGGGTTGATGGCGCTGGCGATGTACCGGCGGGTGACGAAGTCCACCATCGACCCGGAGCCGCTGCCCATGCCCCGGCCGCTCATCGCCGTGGTGGCGCTGTCCCTGGTCGCCATCCTCTGGATGGAGGTGCGCGGCATCGCCCGGGGCGGGGACATCAAGAACTCGCTGTGGCAATGGCACCAGGCCGCGATGATGCCCTTCATCGTGGCGATGTATCACTACGCCATGCGGGGCCCGGAGGACTGGCCCGCCTTCGCGAAGACCATCATCCTGGCGGGCCTCACCAAGTCCGCGGTGAGCACCTACTTCGCCATGGTGGTGGTGCACGAGCTGGGCGTGGAGGTGGAGTACACCACGTCCCACTCCGACTCGATGACGTTCGTCTTCGCCCTGCTGGTGGCGACGCTGCGCTTCGTCGAGAAGCCCAAGTCCGCGCACATGCTGCGCGGCCTCGCCATCATCGCCTTCATTGGCATTGGGATGATTTTCAACGACCGGCGCCTGGCCTATGTCAGCTTCGCCGGCTGTCTGCTGGCGGCCTTCCTCATCAACCCGTGGACGCCGCTGAAGCGGTTCCTGGTGCGGACGCTGCCGTTCTTCGCGCCCTTCGTCATCGTGTACATCGCGGCGGGGTGGAACTCCGGCTCGTCCGTCTTCGCGCCGGTGCAGACCATCCGCTCGCTGATTGACGGCCAGGGCGGCGAAGGCAACCTGGACTACCGCGACATCGAGAACCTGGACATGATTGCCACGTGGGCCCAGTTCCCCATCCTGGGCACCGGCTACGGGCATGAGTTCCTGGAGCCCATCCCACTGCCGGACATCGCCTTCGTCTTCCCGCAGTACCGCTTCCACCCGCACAACTCACTGCTGGGGCTGTTCGCGTTCGGAGGGCTGCTGGGCTACACGGGCGTGTGGATGTACCTGGCCGTCACCATCTACCTGGTGGTGCGCTCGTATCACCGCACCGACGTCTCGGAGTACCGCGCCGCCGCGCTCATCATCGTGGGACTGGTGGCCACGTACATCAACCAGGTGTTCGGGGACATGGGCATCATCTCGTACATCTGCACGTTCCAGATATCGCTGGCCGTGGCCATGACGGGGAAGCTCGCCGTGCACACCGGCGCGTGGCCCATGCCTCACAGCCGGCTGCTGGGCCCCGCGCCCGCGGCGCCCGTGCCACCGCCGGGCGCCATCACCTATCCCAACGAGGATGCCCCATCCTCCGCCGCGAACCCGCGCTGAACGCGGCGCCTACAGCAGGGTGCCACGGAGGATGAGCTCCGCCGTGGTGAAGTAGATGACCAGCCCGCTGACGTCCACCAGCGTGGCCACGAAGGGCGCGGACGCGCTCGCGGGGTCGAAGCCCAGCCGCCGCAGCAGGAACGGCAGCATCGAACCCGCCAGCGTCCCCCACGTCACCACGCCCAGCACCGCCAGCCCCACCGTGAGGGCCACCCGGAAGGCGTGCTCGCCGTAGAGGTGGAACAGCACATGCCAGAGCAGGATGCGCGCCACGCCCACCGAGCCCAAGACCAGCCCCAGTGACAGGCCGGACAGCAGCTCCCGCCGCAGCACGCGGACCACGTCCCGCAGGCGCACCTGCGCCAACGCCAACGCGCGGATGACCAGCGTGGAGGCCTGACTGCCGGCGTTGCCTCCCGCGGAGATGATGAGCGGCACGAAGAGGCTGAGCACCACCGCGCGGGCAATCTCATCCTGGTAGCGCGTCATGGCGGTGGCGGTGAGCATCTCCGACAGGAAGAGCACCAGCAGCCAGCCCGCGCGCTTCTTCAGCATGGCGGGCAGGCCCACCTCCAGGTACGGCGCCCCCAGGGCCTCCGTGCCACCCACCTTCTGGATGTCCTCGGTGGCCTCCGCCTGCACCACGCTGACGATGTCATCCACGGTGACGATGCCCTTCATCCGCCCCTGGTCGTCCACCACGGGGATGGCCCCCAGGCCGTACCGGGCGAAGAGGCGCCCCACCTCCTCCTGGTCCGTGTCCTCCCGCACGCGAATCAACTCCGTGCGCATCACCTCCCGCACCGCCTTGTCCGGCGTGGCCTGGAAGAGCTGGCGCAGGGAGACCACGCCCTCCAGCCGCTGTGCCTCGTCCAGCACATAGGCGTAGTAGACGGTCTCCACCTGCTCGCGGGCCTGGCGGCGCAGGTAGCTGAGGGCCTCGTCGATGCGCAGCTCCGGCCGCACGCGGACGAAGCGCGGGTTCATCAGCCCACCCGCGGCGTCCTCGCCATACGCCAGCAGCGCCCGCACCTCACGCAGGGACGGCGCGTCGAGCAGGGCCAGCCAGGCCTCCCGCGCCTCGGGAGACAGCCGCTGCACGACATCCGCCGCGTCATCCGGCGCCATCGCCCGCAGCCACGTGCCCCGCTCCCCGGGCGAGAGCGCCTCGAGCAGCCCCAGTTGCGCTGGCGCATTCAGGGTGGCGAAGAAGTCCCGCGCGCGCTCGGGCGGCAGCAGGTGGAAACCATCCACCCGCTCTTGCGCCGACAGCGCCGGCCACGCGTCACGCAGCTCGTCTTCGTGGACCGGCTCGGCCTCGGGCTCCATCCGCCTCCCCCCTCTTCCGCCAACCCAGGCAGGCGGCCCTGCGGCGTCATGGCGCGGGCTTGCCCGGCGCCACCGGCAGCACGACGTGGAAGGTGCTGCCCATGCCCTGGCTGCCGGGAGACTCCGCCCAGATGCGCCCGCCGTGGCGTTCGACGATGCCCCGCGCAATCGACAGCCCCAGGCCCAGCCCGCCGTAGGAAATCCCGTGCGCGCGGCCGAAGCGCTCGAAGATGTCCTCCAGCTTCTCGCCGGGGATGCCCAGCCCGTGGTCCACCACCTCCACGTGCACGCGCCCCGCCTCCTCGCGGGCGGCGAGCCGGATGCGCCCGCCCTCCGGTGAGTAGCGCAGCGCGTTCGACACCAGGTTGCTGAACACCTGGTCCAGCCGCTCGCGGTCTCCCGGAACCACCAGTCCCTCGGGGGCGTCCAGTTCGATGTGCTGGCCCTCGGGCAGCGGCTCGAAGTGCTCGGCCACGTCGCGCAGCAGCGCGCCCACGTCCAGCGACTTCGGCTCCAGGTGCAGCTCGCCCCGCTGGATGCGCCCCACGTCGAGCAGGTTCTCCACCAGCTTCGCCATGCGATTCACGCTGCGGTGGATGCCGTGCAGCGCCTTGTCCACGCCCGGCGCCAGCGTGCCGTCCCCCTTCACCGAGGCCAGGTGCGCATACCCCCGCGCGGCCTGCAGCGGCGTGCGCAGCTCGTGCGCCGCCATGGTGAGGAACATGTCCTTCGCCTCACTGGCCGCCCGCAGCGTCTCCACCGCCCGGCGCGCGTCGTCGATGTCCGTCGCCGTGGAGACCCAACCCGCGAGCTGCCCCTGCTCGTCGCGCTCTGGAATGGTGCGCGTCAGGAACCAGCGGTACTCGCCATCCGCCCGCCGCAGCCGGCATTCCTGCTCCAGCGGGTGGCCCTCGCGCTGGGCTTCCTGCCAGGCGCTCCGAAGGCCGGGAACGTCCTCCGGGTGCAGGCAGTACAGCGTGTCCTTCCACTTCCGCCCCTGCTCCGGTGACAGCCCCGCGTAGTCCAGCCAGCCCCGGTTGGCGTAGCCGATGGTGCCGTCCAGCAGCAGCTCCCAGACGAACTGGGGCATGGTGTCCACCAGCCGGCGGAAGCGCAGCTCGCCCTGCTGCTCCAGCATCCGGCGCTCGCGCGCCCACAGCGCGGATTCATGCCGCTGGAGCCGTTGCTGCTGGAGGTACAGCCCGACGAAGGCCTCCACCTTCCAGCGCAGCACGTCCGGATGGAAGGGCTTCACCACGTAGTCCGCCGCGCCCACCGCGTAGCCGTGCACCAGGTGGGCTTCGTCGCGGCTGTGCGCGGTGAGGAAGATGATGGGCGTGTAGCGGGTGCGCTGGCGCTGGCGGATGAGGCGGGCCGTCTCGAAGCCGTCCACGCCGGGCATCTGCACGTCCAGCAGGATGACGGCGAACTCGTCCCGAAGCAGCCATCGCAGGGCCTCGGGGCCTGAAGACGCCCTCACCAACCGTTGACCCAGCGGCTCCAGGACGGCCTCCAGCGCGAGCAGGTTGGCCGCGTTGTCGTCCACCAGCAGGACACTCGTAGCGAGCGGCTCCAGCCGGGTGAGCGCATGGAACGTGGGTTGCTCGGGCAATTTCACCCGCGATGCCTCCCTTCGTGCCTGACCCCAGGCGGTAATGCCCCGAGGGGGGATTTGGCAACGGGTCCAACCCGCCGTGCCCGCGGGTCTCCGCCAGGCGGGCGAACCCAACGCCCCCCGGTCAGGACGGCCCCATCATGGTGCCGCCCCAGGACTCCCACCAGTCCGCGGAAGGCCCGCACCGGGCCAGTGACGGCCTGGCAACACCTGCCAGCGCGGCGGGACTCCCTACCGTGTGGCCCGCTACACCACCGCCCGCTGGAGCATCTGCGCGAGCATGTCCGCGCTGCGCTCGCTGCTGAACGTCGTCTCCACCTTGCGGCGGCCCGCCTCACCCAGCCGGTGGGCCTCCTGGGCGTCGCGCGCCACGGCCTCCAGCTTGTCCGCCAGGGTGCGGGGCTGCTGCGGGGGCACGAGGATTCCATCCACACCGTCATCCACCAACTCCGGCACCCCACCCGCGCCCGTCACCACCACGGGCACGCGCATGGCCATGGCCTCCATGATGGCCACACCCAACGGCTCCTGGAGGCTGGCCAGCGCGAAGATGTGCGCGCGCTCGATTTCACCCCGCACCGTGTCCTCGCTCACCGCGCCCAGCAACGTCACCGCGTCGCCCAGGCCCGTCTCCTGGATTTTGGCCTCCAGCACCTTGCGGTACGTGGTGCCGCCGGCCTCGTCCTCGCCCGCGATGGACAGCCGCGCGTCCATTCCCTTCGCGCGCAACATCCCCACCGCGTCGATGAGGTCCGCGTGGCCCTTGCAGGGGTTGAGGCGGCCGCAGGAGAAGATGCGCAGCGGGCCTTCACCCGTCCACGCCGCGTAGGGCACGGAGCGGTTGAACTTGCGCAGCTCCACGCCCATGGGCGCCAGCTCGATGCGCGACGGCAGCGCGCCGGCCAGTTCGTCATTCACTTCCTTGAGCAGCTTCTTCGTAATCACGAAGGCGAACCGCGCGTGCCGCCACTTCTCGCGCTGGTTGGGGCCGTAATCGTCCAGCGGCCCGTGCAACGTCAGGCTGTAGGGCAACCCGGACAGGAGGTTCGCGAAGAGCGCCACGTGCGCGGCGTTGGCGCATGAATGGACGTGGACGTGCGTCCAGCCCCGCTCCCGCGCCAGCGACGCCAGCCGGCCGCCCATGACGGCGAAGGCCAACAACTGCGCGCGGCCCTTCGCGTCCAGCCCCTCCGCTCGGGCGATGGAGGCCAGGCACCGGGCCCAGCCCGTGGGCATGGCGCGGGCCACCTCCGCGGCGGCCTTGGCGACCCCCAGCGGCCCCGGCGGCGTCAGGTACTCCGTGCGCGACATGGCCTCGCGCGCCCAGCTGTGCGAGATGATGCGCGCGGGAGGCGGACGCGTGGACACCAGCTCCGGCGTCACGCCCTTCCCCTGGAGCGCCTGCAGCTCGCGCCAGAAGAAGATGTGAGTCTGTCCGGGGAACTCGGGAATCAAATAGCCAATCTTCTGCACACTGGATGGCATAACACGCCTGCCTGCCCCTGCCACGGCGTGGGTAGGCGCGTACCCAGCCCGTCACACGCCCTTCACGCTCGCGGTGGAGAGGGCTTCGCGAACCCCGCCGGACCGCTTGGGGAGCGCGCGGCGGAACGCACGGTTTGGGAGGCGGTGACTGTCGCGCGTCACCGGCGCGCTCCGCGGCAGCCAGGCGGGCCGCCGCGCCCCGGACTGCCCGGAGAGGCCGTTGGGCCGGCGCCACGCGTTGCGCTATACCGAGCCCCTCCCCATGGCAGCCGATTCCAGCGCACCTCCCGCCGACGCCACCTCGACCGACAGCGCCATTCCGTCCCCGGCGTTGCAACGGCTGTGGTTCGCCTTGGAGCGCCACGCGTGGAGCTTCCTCACGGTGGTGCCGGCCCACCCGGGTGCTCCGGCGTTGGAAGCCGCCACGGCGGTGCTGGAGGCGGGCGCGCCCTACGCCTACACGCAGAAGGTCCACCTGGAAGACGCCACCGGCCTATCGCCCACGGCCGCCGCGCAGAAGGTGCTGGAGCTGCGCGAGCGCGTGTCCCGGGGCGAGCGTGTCGTCGCCGTCATCGACTCGTTGATGACCCATCCGGCCAGCCTGCCACTGGCGCTGGCCGCCGACGGCTGCCTCCTCTGCGTCACCCTGGGCGAGACGGACTTCGGCGCCGCCAGCAAGACCCTGGAGTTCGTGGGCCGCGAGCGCTTCCTCGGCAGCGTCACCTTTCCCCGGCTGACGAAGAAGCAGCGCCGGGCGGCGTCCCAGAAGAAGAAGGCATGAGCTCCACCTCCGCGCCCCGGCTCAGCGTCGTCATCGCCACGTACAACCGGCTGCCCCTCATCACCCGGCTGCTGTGGCAGTTGGCCGGGCAGACGCTGCCGCCCGAGCAGTTCGAAGTCGTGGTGGTGGACGACGGCTCCAAGGAGCCCACCCGCGAGCCGCTGCAGGCCCTGGCCCTGCCCTACACCCTGCGCGTGGAGGTGCAGCAGAACGCGGGCGCCGCCGCCGCCCGGCACCGGGGCGTCATGGCCGCCCGGGGCGACGTGGTGCTCGTCACGGATGACGACATGCAGGTGGCCCCGGACTTCCTGGAGCGGCACCTGGCGCACCATCCGGAGGGCTCGCGCACCGTGGTGCTGGGCCGCATCCGGCCGGACCCGTCCATTGGCGACATGCCGTTGTTCGAGCGTTGGTACGCGTACCTCAACAACCGCATGGCCGAGGAGCTCTCCACGCCCGGCGCCCGCGCCCGCGGCGTCCACCTGTTCACCGGCAACGTGTCCTTCCCCCGCGCGGACTACGTGGGCGTGGGCGGCTTCGACAAGTCATTGGGACAGTCGGAGGACGTGGAGCTGGGCGTGCGGCTGGAGAAGGCCGGCTGCGCCTTCGTCTTCGCGCGTGACGCGTACGTGCTGCACGGCAGTGACCACGTGTCCTTCGAGCGCTGGCTGAAGCGCGCGCACCGCTACGGCATGTTCGACACGCAGGTGGCCCGGAAGCACCCGGACGTGCGTGACGTCAATCCGTGGCGGCTGCTCTTCCAGACCAACCCCCTGACCCGCCCGCTGCTGGCCGCCACCCTGGTGGCGCCGGACGCGTCACGCGTGCTGACGCGCGCGGTGATGCACGCCGCCAACGCCGCGGACAAGCTGGGTCTGGAGAAGGCCGCCTTCGCCGGCACCTCCGTGGTGTACGGGATGGAGTATCTGCGCGGCGCGCGCGGCGAGGCCGGCGGCTGGACGGGCATTGCCCGCGAGGTCGCCCGCTACCTGCAGGGCCGGGGGGAGTAGTCACACACCATGCTGAAGGCCAGGGAATCGATGATTGGCTCGCTCGTCACGGATGCGCTGGAGCTGGCGAAGGCCGCCAATGGCAACTCGGACGCGAAGTCCATCGCCAAGGTGGTGCTGACCAGTGATTCGTACCGCATCACCGCGCTCAACCGCGCCCGCGAGGCCGCGCTGGCCTACCGCATCCCCCTGGTCAACCACGTGCTGCGCGTGGCGCAGACGGCGGTGATGGGGATTGAGATTGGCAAGGACGTCACGCTCGGCAAGGGCGTGTACTTCGTGCACAGCCTGGGCGTCGTCATCGGCGGCGACGCGCGCATTGGCGACCGCGTGCGCTTCTACGGGAACAACACCGTGGGCACCGCGAAGGACAACGGCTATCCCGTCATCGAGGATGACGTCTGGATTGGCGCGGGGGCCCGCATCCTGGGACCGGTGCGCATCGGCGCGCGCTCGCGCATCGGCGCCAACGCGGTGGTGCTCCAGGACGTGCCGCCGGACAGCGTGGCCGTGGGGATTCCCGCCCGCATCTTCCCGCGCAAGGACACGGACGAAGTCGCGCTCTAGCGCGGCGGGGCGGGCGCCGCCCCTGGAGGATGAAGTGATGCGTTCGCGGACGAAGGCGCGTTGTGCCGCGGTGACGGCGGCGCCCACAGGGAGGACGGAGTGATGCGTTCGCGGACGATGGTTGGCGCCGCTGTACTGGCAGGTGCGCTGCTGGCCGGTGGCACCGTGACGGTGGCGCGGGCCGTCGGCGCGGAAGCGCCGGGCACGAGCAACGCGGCGGATGCGAGCGGCGCCGCGGCCACGACGCCAGGCACCGGCACCGAACAGACCGCGCCGGTGATGCTGTACGACGGAGGCCTGTCCCCCGATTGGAAGGACCTCGGCTGGGCGCAGCGCAAGCTCCCCAAGGGCGCGCCGGCGCGCATGCGCCTGTTCAACTACGCCGGGTGGATTCTCTACCGGCCCAAGCTGGAGGGCACCTTCGGCGCGCTGACGTTCCGGTTCAGCGCGCCAGAGTCCTTCGGCGAGTTCCTGGAGGTCCGCCTGGACGCTCCGGGCGCCGCCAGCTTCCCACGCGTCCCCATCATCCCCGAGCTCCAGGTCCGCAAGGACGGCGAGTGGTCGGAGATTGTCATCCCCATGGAGCAGCTCAACCCGCGCGGCCAGCCGTTCGACCGCGTGGTGCTGCGCGCGTCCAAGAGCGTGGGCCGTGAATGGGTGCTGTTCGACAAGGTGGCGCTGGTGCCGCTGCCACCGGACCTCGCCGCCGCGCTGGCCGCGGGGGGCGGACGCACGGGCCAGGGCAGTGGCCGCGAAGCGCCCATGACCATCGACTGCACCGCGCCGAGCCACCGCATCAGCCCGCTCATCTACGGCATCGCCTTCGACGGGTTGACGGAGAAGCGCGACAAGCACCAGTACGAGGTGGGCGCCACCACGCGCCGCTGGGGCGGCAACCCCACGTCCCGCTACAACTGGAAGCTGGGCGGCGCGTGGAACACCGCGAACGACTGGTTCTACCAGAACGTCGACATCGGCCTGAGCTACGACGACTTCCTGGAGTCCAACCGCAAGCACGGCATGACGTCCGCGCTGACGGTGCCCATCCTGGGCTGGGTGGCCAAGGACGCGAAGTCGGTGGGCTTCCCCGTGTCGCGCTTCGGCCCGCAGCAGCAGGAGGACAACGGCTCGGGCAACGGGCTCGCCCGGGATGGCACGCCGCTGAAGCCCGGCGCGCCGACGCTCACCAGCACCGAGGCCCCACCGGAGTTCATCGCCGAGTGGATCCGCGCCATCCGGAAGAAGGACCAGGAGCGGGGCCAGCGCAGCGTCCAGACGTACATCCTGGACAACGAGCCCATGCTCTGGAACTCCACGCACCGCGACGTGCACCCGGAGCCGCTGTCGTATGACGGGCTGCTGGAGCGCACGATTGCCTACGGCACGGTGGTGCGGAAGGAAGACCCGGAGGGCCTCATCGCGGGCCCGGCCGAGTGGGGCTGGACGAACTACCTGTGGTCCGCGGCGGACTTCGCGCCGGGGAAGATGCCGCACTCCGACCGGCGCGCGCACGGCAACATGCCGCTGCTGCCCTGGTACCTGCGACAGCTTCGCGAGCACGAGAAGAAGACGGGCGTGCGGCTGCTCGACATCGTGGACCTGCACTTCTATCCACAGACGAACGTCGGTGTCGGCCTGGAGGGCAACACGGACCCGGCCACCAACGCGCGCCGCATCCGCTCCACGCGCGGGCTGTGGGACCCCACGTACAAGGACGAGTCCTGGATTGGCGAGCCCGTGCGCCTCATCCCGCGCATGAAGGAGTGGATCGCCGACCACTACCCGGGCCTGCGCATCTCCATTGGCGAGTACAACTTCGGCGCCTTCCGGCACATGAGCGGCGGACTGGCCCAGGCCGAGGCGCTGGGCCGCTTCGCGCAGGAGAACATCTACTCCGCCTACTTCTGGCAGTACCCCACCGAGGGCTCGCCGGTGTTCTGGGCGTTCCGCGCGTTCCGGAACTTCGACGGCAAGGGGAGTCGCTTCCAGGACTGGTGGGTGCCCGCGAAGGCCGCCGAGGGCACCAGCGTGTTCGCCTCGCGCGACGAGGCGGGCGGGAAGATGGTGGCGGTGGTGCTCAACTTCGACCCGGACCAGGCCGCCCAGGCGCAGATTCAACTCAAGGGCTGCGGGACACTCGACAGCGTGCGCGTGCTGGGCTACTCGGGCGCACCTGGGGGGTTCACCGAGCAGACTCCCGGTGCGAAGGCCGCGGGTTCCCTGACCCAGCGGCTGCCGCCCTATTCCATGACCGTGCTCGACCTGACGGTGAAGAAGCCATGAGCTCCGCCGCGACGCCCGTCCCCCCGCAGACCCCGTTCACCACTGGCCGAGCGCGCCTGAACATCGGCCAGCTCGCCATCGACCAGCTCACCTTCGAGGAGGCGGTGACGGAGATTGGCCGGCTGGTGGACTCGCGCCAGGGCGGCTACGTGTTCACCGCCAACGTGGACCACGTGGTGCTGGCCGAGGACCACGCGCAGTTCCGCGAGGCGTACTCACGCGCCACGATTTCGGTGGTGGACGGGATGCCCATCGTCTGGGCCTCGCGCGCCATGGACGTGCCGCTGCCCGAGCGCATCGCCGGTTCGGACCTCATCCTCCCGCTGATGAAGCTGGGGGCGGAGCGCAAGTGGCGCGTGTTCCTGCTGGGCGCGGGCCCCGGCGTGGCGGAGAAGGTAGGCCGCATCGTCAGCGAGCAGTACGGCGTGGAGGTGGTGGGCTGGGATTCGCCCATGGTGCGCGTGGACGGCGGCGACGCGCAGAACGACCCGATTGTCGCGAAGATTCGCGAGAAGGACCCGCACCTGCTCCTGGTGGCGCTGGGCAGCCCGAAGCAGGAGGTGTGGATTTCGCAGGTGGCCTCCAAGCTGGGCCCCACGGTGGCCATTGGCATTGGCGCGGGGTTGGACTTCATCGCCGGGACGGCGAAGCGCGCGCCCGTGTGGATTTCGCGCGCGGGCTTCGAATGGCTGTACCGCCTGGTGAACGAGCCCAAGCGCCTATGGCGGCGGTACATCCTGAATGACTCCCGCTTCGCCACGATTCTGCTGCGCGAGTTCTGGCAGCGGACAGGCGCGAAGAAGCCGGAGTAGCCAACCGCGTCACACGGGGGTGAACTTCATCCCCGTGGCGCCGGACTGTTCCAGGGCGGCCTTGAGGTCCTCGGAGATGATGAGGGCGCCCGTCCAACCCCAGGTGCGAAACATCCGAGCATCTCCGGCCTTCGTGGGGTCGATGCGCAGACCCGCGATGGAAAAGTAGGTCCCGAGCTTCTCGGGCATGCCGTCCTCCGGTTCCCAGTAGCGGACCTCGGAGGAGCGGGCGTCATCGATGCACCGGATGAGCCGAAGAGCGTTCAGCACAAGGTACTGGTCGGGCTGCGAGGGAATGTCGACCGGCAGGAACTGGACCTCGTCTGGGCTCTGCTCCGTGAGCAGGGATGCCACCCGAACATGCACGATGGGAATGCTGTACGGCGCGTGGGTGAAATCGAGCGGGCCTCCGGGTTCCTCGATGGCAACCTTCAAGCGGCCCTTCAGCGATAGAGGTGTTCCGCTCCTGAGCAGCGCCGGCTGCACCGGGACTCCATCCGGTCCGTCGAGGGTTCCCAACTCCCAGCGACTGGGCAGATACATGTCATCCGTGAGCTGGAAGTACCGCGTCGGCATGATGGAACGCTCCTAGCGCCGCGAGCCCGAAGTCACCAGTGTGTTGAGCCGCGTGCCGGGTGTCGAGACTTCACGCGCCAAGCGGTTCAGGGCCCGGGTCAATGCCTCGCGGCATTGGACGACGCCACGACAGGTGCTCGTGGCCTCTTCGAGCGTGAAGAGGACCTGCTCATGGTACTCGCGTGGATGTGGTCCGCGGTGCGCTGGGACGGGGACGATGTTCTCGGGGTCCTTCAGCTCCATCCCAGCCCGTCTGAAGATGGCCTTGAATCTCGGCGTCCACGGCCCACCACGTGCAGTCGAAACCTCGTTCTTGTTCGTGGCGATGTGATGCCGCTGCGTGCGGCTCGCGCCGTCCGCGCCACCGGCCGTCATCGCCACGGCATGCGGCGCCAGCGCGACGGTGAAGCCATCGGCCGTCATCGCCACAAATTCCACGCGTCCCAGGGCCGCGTAGCGATAGCCCGCCTGCGCCTCGACGGTCAGCGCCGCCTGCGAGGAACCTGGGAGCCCGGGCGCTTTCGCCGCCAGGCCCGCCGTGTTTCCGATGGCCGCCGTGGCCAGCATGACGAAGATGCGCGCGGCGTTCTCCCCGAGCACCTCTCCATAAGCCTCACCCGCATCGCTGAGCTGCGCGAAGGTCGTGGCCCGGTCCACCTGACGCACCAGCGCAACCCACCCATCCAGCAATCGCCACACCGTGTCCACGCCGAGGTGCGCAATCGCGGTGGCCGTCACGAGGGCGGCAACGCCCTTGCTCACCGGCTCCGGCAAGGCCCACAGCAGCAAGTACATGCTGACGGCCGCTGTCACCGTCGCCATCACGGCTTGTGGGTCTGCCATGTCGCGCAGAGCCTCAACCGTCTCGTCCCAGACCGAGTCCATGGCGATGGCCATCGCCAGCGTGTACTTTCCATCGCTGGCCAGCAGAGGGCCTTCATCCAGCAGCCGAAGGCAGTCACCCGGTTGCCGCTTCCGCGCGCACCATTGACCGTAGTCGCGCGTCAGTCTCTCGTCCGCATAAGCCATCAACAGGCGCGGACCGTCCGCGCGCTCCTCCACGGGAATCAGCCTTTGGCCTCGGCGCTCGTACACATAGACGCCGCTCCTGTCCGGCACACCGAAGCGGTGTCGCGCATCGCGCAGTGGATGCAGGGAGGGCCGCACGTCCCGGGCCAATGACACCACGGCGGCCTCGAACACCTCATCGTCCAGTTCCACGGAGTTGGCGCCTTCCGCATCACGTGGTGTGTGTATGATGGGCGCCACGTCTCCCGTGTCCAGACGGACCACACGCACCGTCGAGCACGCTGGCCCGATGAGCAGCAACAAGAGTATCCAAGACAGCCGCATGGGCATCCCCCGTGGCCTCGATGCCATGCGAGGCGCCCCGTCAAACTAGCGGCGGTGGCTGACTCGAATCGGGCAAGCTCCCCCAGGCATCAACACGTGCGCCGTCCCCACGGGAGACTCGATGCCATGAAACCTCCACTCGAAATCCCCGAGGACCTCCGGCGGATGCTCCGTTCCCACGCACCGGGACTCGAGTCCGACATCGAGCGGTTCCTCGAAACGGCACCTTCCCCGTGTCTGTACATCCGCTCGGAGCGCGTCTCTCGCTCGCCCCTCCGGCCCTCCATCCTCCACAGGCTGATGGGCCACAGGGGCGCGAAGCCCGTGCTCTCCGCGCTCGACAGCAAGTTCGGCGGTATCCCCTACGTCGAAGAGGTGGACCTGACGTGGGATGGCTTCCACTTCCTCGGGCAGCTCAACTTCGCCCAACTGAGTGACGCACCTGCCACATTGCCGCGCCGAGGCCTCTTCGCCCTCGACCGCAATCTTCGTGCACCGGACTGCACCGCCAACTCGTTCCGTGTGCGCTGGTATCCGGACCCCACCGAAGCGCGCGCCCGCTCTATCTCGCCGCCGCGATGCGTCGGCCGCTGGGAAACGCGGATGCAGTTCATCCCCGGCTGGTCACTCCCTGGGGGTGCTGAGTGGGAAGCGCCGCTACCTGCTGGGGCCACGCAACTCCACGATGCATGGAACGCGTGGACGCCTTCAGGCTACCTGGAGGATGAGCAGCGCCCTGGCCTCCACCGACTGTCCGGCCACCGAAGCGCGGGGCTCGACGAGCCCTACTCCTTCGTACCGCCTCCCGGGCGTGACAGTTCCCTTCGTGCGTATGCGCAACTCTTGCCCATCGACTTCGACAACGCCTCGGAATTCCACTGGGGCACGAACCAGGCCTACGTGCTGATTCACCCCGAGGACCTCGCCGCGAGCCGGCTGGAGCGCGCGGTGGTGACCTGGGCCAATGCCTGAGTGGATTTGGAAGCACGCTCGCACGTCAGGCGAGTTCGACCTGCCAGCCAGGTCCTCCCACCTCCCCCGCTGAACGTGCAATATCTGCCCCCCATGTTCTCATGGAACCGCGTGGCGGGAGCGGTGCCCCCGGCGCTGCTGCGCATCCACTGAGGCGAAGCAACAGGCGCTGTTCCTCTGGGTGCTATCCTCACGGACTCCACGGACATGACGGAGCCCTCCTCCAGCCCGCCCGAGCAGGAAGACGACTACGGCATGTCCCTGCCGGCGCTGGTCGTCCTGCGCATCAGCATCGTGTTCATCGAGCTGTTCACCCGGCTCGGTGACGTCCTGGTGCTGCTGCGCCGGCCCCGGTTGCTTCCGCCCTACCTGGGCCTGTGGCTGCGCGAGGTGCGCGTCTCGCCCTACCGCTTGAAGCGCTCGTTCGAAACGACGCGAGTCCTCCAGGCGAGCGGGCAGATTTTCAAGGAGCTGATGTACGGCGAGATGCCGGTACACACAGGGGTGTGGCTCTTCTGGAAAGCTGGGCTGGGCCGTGGCTCGCGGCTGGTGGACCTGGGCGCGGGACGGGGCCGCACGCTGCTGGCCGCGCGCTGGCTGGGCGCGGAGGCCCAGGGCGTGGAGTTGATGCAGCACCACGTGGACCTGGCCCGAGAGTCCGTGGAGAAGGCGGGCGCGCAGCTCATCGTGGGCGACGCGACCCGCGCGGACCTCCAGGATGCCACGCATGTCTTCACCAACTGGACGGCGCTGACACCGCGGACGCGGGCCCGGCTGGTGGAGCGCTTCCGCACCTGCCGCCCCGGCACACGCATCCTCACCGTGACGCGGCCAGTGGAGGCGCCGGGCTTCACCGTCCTCTCCAAACATCGGCTGCTCTTCACCTGGGGCCTGGAGCACGTCTGGATTCACGAGGTCCGCGACAGTGTCGTTGGAGATACAACCAATTGACGCGGCTTCCTGTGACGCAGGCTCCATGCCTACGCTCCGCGCCACGACGCCGGGCCGACTGGGCTCAAGGCCCTAGGCCCGGGCGTCCAGGAGCTGAATCACATGAAGGCATGGATGACGGTGGTGTCGCTGGCGGTGGTTCCCCTCGCCGTGGGTTGCACGTCGTCGCGCGAGCTGACGCGGGCGCGCGTGGAGGCGAACACGCTGCGCAAGGACGCGGACACGCTGCGCGGGGAGAACGCGACGTTGAAGGAGCGCGTCAGCGAGCTGGAAGGGCAGCTGGCGAAGGTGCAGGAGGAGCGCGACACGCTGAAGGCCGCCGCGGAGAAGCCCCCGGAGCCCGTCGTCGCGCCCGCCGCGGGCAAGAAGCGCAAGAAGTAGCCTCCGCGAGGCCACGCCGATGACCGTGACGCGCACCACGGCGGTCCATGTCCACGACGGCTGCGACGTGTACGTGGGCCGGGCCTTCCGCGCCTATGCGAAGCCGAGCCCGATCAACCCGGTGCCCGGCCGCTTCGGCAACCCCTTCAAGCCCGGAGGCGTGCGCACTCCAGGCGCCATGCTGCGCACCTACTTCGCACCGTGGCTGGGAACGCTTCCGGAGGCGGAGCAGGAGCGCATCCGCCAGGAAGCCCTGCGCCGCATGGGGCCGGACGAGGACGCCTTCGACGCGTTCCGCTGGTACCTGGCGCTGCGCACCCGGCATGACGCGGACCACCGCGCCGCCGTGCTGATGTTGCGTGGCAAACGCCTGGGCTGCTGGTGCAAGCCCGGCCCCTGCCACGCGGACATCCTGGCGGAGTGGGTGGATGCACAGCCGGATTAGGGAGCGCTATGTAGCGCCGCCATGCCCACCCTCATCCTCAGCGCGAAGGACCTCCGAAGTCTCTACACCGTCGAGCTCGGCCTCACCGCCGTCGAGCGGGCCTTCCGTGCCCACGGCCTCGGCGAGTCGCTGATGCCGCCCAAGGTGTACCTGTCCCTGCCTTCCTACGACGGCGACTTCCGCGCCATGCCCGCGTTCCTCGACGGCGCCGCTGGCGTGAAGTGGGTCAACGCCCATCCGCGCAACCCGGAGAAGCACGGCCTGCCCACCGTCCGCGCCCTCTACATCCTCAGCGACCCGGACACCGCCTCCCCGCTGGCCATCCTCGACGGCACCCTGCTCACCGCCTGGCGCACCGGCGCCGCGGGCGGCGTGGCCTCCAAGTTCCTCGCGAAGAAGCAGCCGCGCACCCTGGGCCTCGTCGGCTGCGGCGTGCAGGCCCGCGTGCTCATCGATGCGCACCGCGCCGTCTTCGGCGACAGCCTGGAGCTGCTGCTCGCCGACACCTCCGAGACCGCCGCCAAGGCGCTCCAGGCCGAGAAGGGCGGCCGCATCGTCAGCACCCAGGAAGCCTGCGGCGCCGACATCGTCTGCACCGCCACCCCCGCCCGCGTCCCCGTGGTGAAGCGCGAGTGGTTCCAGCCCGGCGCCCACATCAACGCCATGGGCGCGGACGCCCCCGGCAAGCAGGAGCTGGATGCGCGCCTGCTCACCGAAGGCCGCGTCTTCATCGACGACACCGAGCAGGCCCTCCACTCCGGCGAGGTCAACGTGCCGCTGCATGACGGCCGCCTCCGCGCCGAGCAAATCGCTGGAACCCTGGGTGAAGTCGTCTCCGGCAAGAAGCCCGGCCGCACCCACGCGACCGAAATCACCGTTTTCGACTCCACCGGCCTCGCGCTCCAGGACGTGGCCCTCGCTCGCGCCCTCTACGATTCCGCTCTGGCGCGAGGGCTCGGACAGCCCTTCGACATCGTCGGAAACGGCTGACCCAGTGGGTCAAGCCTACCCCGTACATCTTGTGACTCATTCGGAACCCGCAAGACTGGACAGTTCCAACAACACAGGAGTATTCCCTCAATCGCGCAGTCCGGGGGGATGCTCTCAAAGCCGCAACAGCCACTCTGGGTGAAGCGCGGAGAGAGCGCTCGCCCAGCGCTGCCGTCGTGCGTCTGGAGCGCTCCTCCCGGAGGTCGCGCGGGGTGCCAATCCCGGCCCCCGCCTCTCTTCGGAGACCTCAGATGGCTCACGTCCCCCGGCGTCCCTCCTGGCGTCACCTCCCCGCGCTCTTGCTGCGGCTGGTGGTGCTCGTCCCGCTCGTCGTCGCCCTTCCCTCAGCCGCGCAGACGCAGACGAACACCCAGTCCACACAGCGGGCCATCAACTTCCTCAGCGCGGACGTGGTGCACTGGACGCAGGAGAACAACTGCGTGGCCTGCCACCGTCAGGGCGCGGTGGTGTACGGCCTGTCGAGCGCGCGCGCCAACGGCTACGACATGAACGCCGTCGTCGGCAACGGGCGCACCAACCTGGCCAACCTGGAGCTGCTGGCCCAGCGCATCCGCAATGACCAGCTCGCCAACGGCTCGTGGATTCACGAGGGCACCGCGTTCCGCTACGAGAAGACGTCGTTCTCCGTCTTCGGGCTCGCGGGCTACGACGAGAACGTCTCCACCCAGTACAGCAACGCGCTGGTGAACGCGGCCAACTGGGCGCTGACCACGCAGGAGCCCAGCGGCCGGTGGCCGAGCGACCACGCGCACTTCCCCGTGGACCACGGCAGCGTGTCCACCACCGCGCGCATCATGACGGGCCTGGCCCAGGCGAAGCAGCGCGTGGACCCCGCGCGCGCCGCCACGTACCAGGCCGCGCTGGACCGCGCCGCCGCGTACCTGCGCGCCAACCTCAACAACAACGACACCAGCGCGCCCGGCAACGGCATGCCCTACACCTTCCAGGTGGCCTGGACGGTGCTGGGCCTCAAGGCCGCGGGCCCCGGCCTCAACGACGTCAACACCGGCGCCATCAACACCCTGGCCGAGCGGCTCATCACCCGCACGTCCCCCGGCAACGCGGGCTGGGGCAACCTGCCCAACGAGGCCGCCAACGACTTCGCCACCGGCAGCGCCATCTACGCGCTGTGCCTCGCGGGCCGCGAGCCCGCCACCGACCCGCGCCTGCGCAACGCGATTGAGTGGATGAAGACGCGGCAGTCCGCCGACGGCAGTTGGCGCACCGGCTCGGCCACCTTCGACATCCCCACCACCTTCGCGGCCCTGGGCCTGTCCTGCTTCGGTGACTTCAGCGTGCGCGTCTCCGTCGTCGGCGCGGAGCGGCAGGAGCTCCTGGTGGACAACCCGTCGCCGCAGCAGGCCACCTTCACCTTCACCGTGAAGAACCACGGCTATCAGGCGGACACGTACACGCTGAGCACCCAGGGCGGCCTGCCCGGGTGGACCGCGTCCGTGAGCCCCGTCACCCTCTTCCTGCCCGCGGGCGGCGAAGGCACCGTCACCGTCACCGTCCATGCGCCGCCCCGGCTGCTGCCCGCGCTCACCTCCGCGGTGACGCTCATCGCTTCGTCCGGCGGCGCGCCCGGCGTCACCGGCTCCGCGCGCGTGGCGGCATACACCCCGCCCCTGCCGCCCGTGACGGGCCTGCCCACCGTCACCACCATCGTGACGCCCGCGGCCAACGCGCGCGTCACCGTTGGCAACGGCACCCTGCTGTCGGCACGCGTGACGAACGGGGGCGCCATCGTCCCGGGCCCGGCCCATGGCGTCGTCACCTTCTACGTCGCGGGCGTGCCCGTGGGCGCGGACGTGGACGCGGATGGCGACGGCATCTACGCCTTCAACTGGGTGCCCGCGGTGGACAGTTGGACCATCACCGGCCCGCAGGACTACCGCGCGGTGTACTCCGGCGTGGAGCGGCAGGCCCCGCTGGCCAACCTGCTGGGCAGCACGGCGTCGAGCACCCTCATCATCGACCCGTTCCCGCACCTGACGCCCATGGTCACCATCGGCAACCCGCCGGCCTTCACGCGTGAGACGGCGCTGGACATCTGGGGCTACGCCACGCCGCGCGCGCCGGGCGCCGTCATCACCTACGCCGCGTTCATCATCAACGGCGGCGCGCCCATCGTCCTCACGCCGGGCAACGGCGGCCTCATCTACACCTCCATCACCCTGGAAGAAGGCCCCAACATCATCCAGATGACCGCGCGAGACAGCTTCGGCGGCGTCACCACCAAGCAGGTCAACCTCACGGTGGACCGGGTGGCCCCCATCCTCACCATCCTGTCGCCCGCGGAGAACGCCGCGGTGAACACGCCGGTGGTGACGGTGCGCTCGTCCGTGCAGGACCAGACGCCCGTGCGCGTGGAGACGCAGTGGGTGAACAGCTCGCTCCTGGAGTTCGGCAACGGCACCGTGGAGCACCCGGTGAACGTCAGCTACGGCAGCCAGGTCATCCTGGTGCGCGCCACCGACAGCGCCGGCAACGTCACCGAGAAGCTGCTGTACCTGTGGGTGGACGCGGGCACGCCCGTGGTGAGCACCAACTTCGCGGATGGCCAAATCCAAGGCCCGCTGCCCAACGGCACCTTCCAGTACGCCATCAACGTGCAGACAGTCTCCGCCACCACGGTGCGCGTCAACGGAGGGGCGCCCTTCCACCTGCCTCGCGGCGGCGGCCAGATTCAGACGTCGGTGACGCTGGCCCCGGGCGTCAACACGCTGGGCATCTCCGTCATCAGCGAGACGGGCATGACGGCCAACCTGGTGCGCCGGGTGAACTACGACGTGCAGGCCCCCACGGCCACGCTGCTCAGCCCCACCGCGGGCAGCACCGTCAGCGGCGCCCTCACCGTGCGCGCGCGCGTCACCGACAACTTCGGCCCGGTGACGAACGTGGGCTTCAGCCGCGACATGTCCGGCATCCGCGTAGGCACCCAGCAGTCGGACGGGACGTGGACGGCGCAGTTCGACACGCGGGAGATGGTGAACGGCGCGCACACCATCGACCTGTGGATGAACGACGGCGTGGGCAACTTCGCCGTGCAGAGCTTCAACATCGTCGTCAGCAACTGACGCGGTGAGCGCAGGGCCCACCCTGGAATCCCATCCAGGGTGGGCGCCCTTCCCCCGCACGGCGCAATGCCTGTCGCGTGAATGCGTGTGATTCACCGCCAGCACGGCATCCAGTGAATGTCTGGCGTGTCATGTCAATCGCGCTGGAGCCGTACACGCGGCGCGTCAGCGCGATGAGCATGGATTGCGCATGTGTCTCGATTGCCTCGGGGCGAAGTGGCCTCGGGGTGGGGCGCGACCCTCACGTGAAGATGATGGCTGTCATGCCGCCAAGACAGGCATGCGCTCACTTCCTCGGGCGCTTTGCTTGCATGAATACCCAGAGCGGTATCCTTCGAGCGAGCCCCCCATGCCCTCACACGCCGCTTCTCCTGCCTTGCCGCGCGCCGCGCTCGCGCGCGTCACGTTCTTCCTCGTCGCACTGGCAGGGCTGCTGCTCGCCGGGCCCGCACGCGCGGCCACCAACGCCGAGTCCGCGCAGCGCGCCATCAACTACCTCAGCGCGGACGCGGCGAACTGGTCAGTGCGTTTCGGCTGCACGTCGTGCCACCGTCACGGCGCGGCGCTGTTCGGCCTCGCGAACGCGCGCACCACCGGCTACGACCTGGACGCGCTCACGTACAACGGGCGCACCAACCGGGAGAACATGGAGTTCATCACCGGGCGGCTCGTCTCCGAGCAACGCGCGGACGGCTCGTGGTTCCACGAGGGCATCTTCTATCCCAACGCGAAGACGAGCTACTCCGCCTTCGGGCTCGCGGGCTACGACGCACACCTGGGCACGCGGTACTCGGACGCGCTGGTGCTGGCTGCGGACTGGGCGCTGACGCGGCAGGAGGCCACCGGCCGCTGGCGCGAGGACTTCCCCTTCTACCCGGTGGGCTACGGCCACGTCGGCGTCACCGCGCGGATGATGACGGCCATTGCCCAGGCCCGGCAGCGCGTGGATCCGGCCAAGGCCTCGCAGTACCAGGCCGCGTTGGACCGCGCCGCCGCGTACGTGCGCGCGCACATGAACGACTGGACGGACGGCCCGGCCACCGACGGCCAGCGCTACACGCACCAGGTGGCGTGGGCCATGGTGGGCCTCAAGGCCGCCGGCCCCGGCGCCAACGCGGTGAACACCCAGGCCCTGGAGACCCTGGCCGCGCGGCTTCTGTCCACACGCGCAGGCGGAGGCGCGCCGGGCTGGGGCTCGCTGGAAGGCGACGTGCCGGACGAGTTCGCCACCGGCATCTCCCTGTATGCGCTGTGCCTCGCGGGCCGGAAGCCCGGCGCGGATGGGCGCATGTCGGAAGCGCTGGAGTGGCTCAAGGCACGGCAGGCGGTGAACGGAAGCTGGGGCGCGGACACGCGCTATCCGGACATCCCCACCACCTTCGCCTCGCTGGGGCTGGCGTGCTTCGGCGACTACAGCGTGAGCGTCACCGTGAGCGGCGGGGCGCGCCGGCCCTTCGAACATGATTTGCCACGCATCCAGTCCGTCACCTACCCCATCACGGTGCGCAACCACGGCTACCGGACGGACAGCTACCGGCTGAGCACCCAGGGCGGGCTCACAGGTTGGACGGCGACGCTGAGCCGCACCACGCTGCAGCTGGCACCGGACACCGAGGCCACCCTCACGCTCACCATCACCGCGCCGGAGGGGCTGGAGCCGTCGCTCACCTCGGACGTCATGGTGGTGGCGGCCTCCCAGGAAGCGGAGGGAGTGAAGGGCTCGGTGCGCGTCACCACCTACACCAACCCGCCGCCGCCCACCGACGGCGTGCCCACCACCACCACGCTGCTTTCGCCCGTGGACGGACAGCTCACGGTGGCGCTGAACAACATCCTGTCCGCGCGCGTGGTGGATGACCGCGGCTGGGAAGCGCGAGGCCCGGGCATGGGCGTGGTGACGTTCTCCGTGGCGGGCGTCACGGTGGGCGCGGACAACGACGCGGACGGGGACGGCATCTACTCCTTCGTGTGGCGTCCGCGCGCCTCCACCTGGAGCGAGCTGGGCGTGCAGGACCTGCGCGCGGTGTACTCGGGCGTGACGCTGGCGCCCGCGCGGGAGAACCGGCTGGGCAGCTCCGCGTCGTTCGCGGTGGAGGTGCATCCGTCCCCCTTCCCCGCGCCGTCGGTGACGCTGTGCGGACTGCCGGGCTTCACGGACGCGCTGACGCTGGAGGTGTGTGGCTTCGTCACTCCGCTGGCGGCGGGCGCGGAAATCGACTCGGCCACCTTCGTCATCCAGGGCGTCAGCCACCCGGTGGCCCCCGACCCCAGCGGCGGCTATGTGGACACGGTGCTGCCGCTGGTGGACGGGCCCAACGTCATCCGGCTGGTGGCCACCGACTCGTTCGGCGGCATCGCCAGCGAGGAAGCCGTGGTCATGGTGGACAACACCGCGCCGGAGCTCACCTTCCTCTCACCGGCCAACGGCGCGGCCATTCGTTCCTACAGCGTGGACGTGCGGATGGTGGTGCGTGACTGGTCGCCAGTGCGCGTGGAGACCAACTGGGTGCAGGTGACGGACGTGCCCGCGGGCGGAGGAGACGTGACGCACCGGGTGGACCTGTGGCCAGGGGAGAACCTCATCCTGGTGCGAGCCACGGATTCGGTGGGCCACGTCACGGAGCGGATGCTGACGGTGTGGGTGGACGCGGAGGCGCCGTGGGTGTCCACGGGCCTTCCGGATGGGTGGCTCGTCGGGCCGCAGCCGGGAAACGCGATGCCCTACGACATCGGCGTGTACTCCGCGTCCGCCACCACGGTGACGCTGTCCACGGGGCGGACGTACACGCTGCCCCGGGGTGGCGGCGGCGTGCAGGCGACGCTGGACCTGGTGCCCGGGGACAACGCGTTCACCATCGACGTGACGAGCGAGACGGGCATGCGCACCACGCTGTCGCGCACGGTGCGCTACGACGACGCCGCGCCGGTGGCCTCACTGCTGCTGCCGGTGCCGGGGCAGGCGTACCGCGGCGTGATTCACATCACCGCGCGGGTGACGGACGCGGTGAGCGGCGTTCGGTGGGTGGCCTTCACGCGGGATGGCTCCGGCATCCGGGCCGCCACGCTCCAGCCGGACGGCACCTGGACGGCGGAGCTGGACACACGCGAGTTGGTGGACGGCGAGCACACCGTGGAGGTGTGGATGGATGACCCGGCGGGGAACTTCGCCATCCAGACGTTCCCCTTCGTCACGCGGAACCAGCCGTAGGCTACTTCTTCTTGTGCTGCATCGCCGAGGCGATCAGGTTCATCAGCTTCAGCTGCACCGCCGTCAGCTTGCGCAGGTTGCGCATCAGCCGCCGCATCTCCGGCGTGTCCTCCTCGCGATTCTTCGCGGCGGCCTTCTCCTTCACCGGCGGCGGGGCGGTGAAGCCCTCGCCCAGGCCCAGCAGTTCGTGAGGAGGCACGTTCAGCACCATGCACAGCCGGCGCAGGTTCTGGACGCTGGGCAGCATGTGGCCGCGCTCCAACCGCCCGTACACCTCCGACGCCATGCCAATGCGCTCGGCGACGTCCGCCTGCGTCAGCCCCATCCGCACCCGGGCGGCCCTCGACGCGGCCCCCAGCATGCTCGCCAGTTCTGTGTCCATGCGTGTATCAGTCCACGGAAGAAGGGCCGGCCCAGCTAACCCTCAAGGTCGGGTACTTTCACCATACCTTCCGCGTTTTTTCAAAGCGCTCGCGCGCCTCAGCGAGCGGGGGTGCTCTCCGCCGCATCCAGCAGCAGCCGGCGACGCTCCGCGGCGGTGAACAGCGACGCCAGCGGCAGTCCCAGGAAGAAGGCGTGCAACACAATCTGGGGGAACTGCGGCACGTCCAGGAACCACGGATACGAGCCACGCCCGATGAACTGGAAGTTCACCAGCCACACGAAGATGCCGTAGAGCATCCCCACCGCGGCCTGGAACTCCCAGCGGCTGCGCCCGTCTGGCGGCAGGAACGCATCCAGCACGGAGTAGAAGAGCCCCACCACCGCGGAAATCAGCAGGTGGACGCCCATGCCCAGCAGCAGGGCTGTGCTGTCGGAGACCGAGGCCGTGAAGGCGGACGGCCCCAGGAGCACCCCAGCGGACATGCGCACCGGACGCATCGGGTTGTCCCCCGACGCCACCGCCAGCACCACCTCCGCCAATGCCAGCACCACGCCCGCGGCCATGCCAAAGAGCAGGCCATTGGTGGCGGACCAGGGTGTGTACCTCCGCCGAGCCATCCTTCCTCCTTGCCAGGGCCCGCCGCATGCTCGGCCCTGCGTTCAACCTGGGCATGCCCGGCACAGGCGGGCAGCCAGGACGCGGCGGGGGTCCGCGACGCCGCCTCCCTGGCCGGCCACCGGGCCGGCCTCGCATTTCCAAGCCGCGCCACGCTCCCGGGACATTCGCGTCACGCACCCTCGGATGGAACCCGGCCAGGCGGCCCCCGAAAGGCCGCCAAACAGTGACTCCCGGGACTTCGAGCCTGTCCTTTCTTCTGCCTCCGCTGTCGCCAGCCTGTAACTCCTGCAGCCCGGGTCACCCCGCACCTGCCCCAGCTTGTTGAAAATCCAAGCGACGGAGGGTGGGCACGCCGTTGGCATACGAAGCATCCCGGAAAGGACGAAGGACCACCGGGATATGCCGCAGCTCCGCCAACGACAGGGCCCTCACCGCGTGCATTACGCACCCCAAGCGTGGCGGGAGGTGGGCCGCATGACGGCGGAGACGTTCCATGCACTCCAGCAGGTGCTGGAGCGCCTGGGCGACCCGGCCCTGCGCGAGCCCCCAGCGGCCAACGGCCTGGTGGCGCGGCATGTCGTGCCGCAGCACGGGCTGGAGCTGGAGTACGCGTGGGACGAACGCTCACGCACGCTCACCCTGCTCGGCCTCGCCCGCGTCCCCAACGAGCCCTAAGCGGATCCGCTCATGGCCGGGGAGAGTGTTTGAGCTTCAACCTTCTTGGCGGATTTCTCGGTTACTCCCAGGACGAGGCTCCACGCCCGGCGTAGAGACAAGGCGTTGGGGGGCGCGCGGGCAACGTGCGCTCCTTCACGAGCCGCTCGGGCGCCGGTGAGGCGGGGGCTTACCTCCGCGCCGGGCGCCTCCCTACCTTGGACGGGTGATGTTCCAAATGGCCGAGGAACGGAGTCACCCGCGAGAGGAAGGCGGGGCCCATCCACGCTGGAAGTCCCGTGCCTGGACCGAGCTGGAGACGGCGCGCGCGCGCGTGCTGGCGATGCTCGGCGGGCTGCCCGAGGACGAGCTGCGCCGTCAGCATTCGCCGCTCATGTCGCCGCTCATCTGGGACGTGGCGCACGTGGCCAACTACGAGGAGCAGTGGCTGCTCCGGGCGCTGGGGGCGCCGGCCATCACCGACCCGGCGTTCGACGCCATCTATGACGCCTTCCGGCACCCGCGCTCCACGCGCGCCGAGCTGCCGCTGCTGCCACCCGAGGCCGCCTTCGCCTACGCGCGGCGCGTGCGTGCGGCGGTGCGCGAGCACCTGCACCGGCTGCCCGAGGACAGCACCGCGCCGCTGCTGGCCGGCGGCTACGTCTTCGGCATGGTGGCGCAGCACGAACAGCAGCACGCGGAGACGCTGGCCGCCACGCTGCAACTCATGACGTCGCCGGAGTACCACGTGCCCTCGGCGCGCCCGCGGCCCCGGCCTGGCGCCGTGCCTCAGGCGGAGGTCTTCATCCCCGGAGGCGAGGTGCGGCTGGGCAGCACGTCTCCGTGGGCCTATGACAACGAGCGGCCCGCGTTCTCCCAGCACGTCGCCCCGTTCCTGATGGACGTGCACCCCGTCACCAACGGCGACTACCTCGTCTTCGTGGAGGCGGGTGGCTACGAGGATCCGCGCTGGTGGCACCCCAAGGGCTGGGAGGTCGTCCAGGCAGAAGGGCTGAAGTCCCCGGGCTTCTGGCTGCCCCAGGGCCACCACACCTGGCTGCGGCGGCGCTTCGGCCAGGTGGAGCCGCTGCCCAAGGACGAGCCGGTGCAGCACGTGTGCTGGTACGAAGCGGACGCCTACGCGCGCTGGGCCGGCAAGCGGCTGCCCACCGAGGCCGAGTGGGAGAAGGCCGCGCGCGGCAGTGACGGCCGCCCCCGCGAGTACCCCTGGGGCGACACGCCGCCCACCCGGGCCCACGCCAACCTGGACGGAAGCACGTGGGGCCCGGCGCCCGTGGGCAGCTATCCACAGGGCGTCAGCCAGGACGGCGTCTGGGGACTGCTGGGCGACGTGTGGGAATGGACCGCGAGCGACTTCCGCCCGTACGCGGGCTTCAGCGCCTTCCCGTACCCCGAGTACTCCGAGGTGTTCTTCGGCGAGTCCTACAAGGTTCTCCGGGGAGGCGCGTGGGCCAGCGCACCCGTCGCGGTGCGCAACGGCTTCCGCAATTGGGACTTCCCCAACCGCCGGCAGATTTTCGCCGGCTTCCGCTGTGCACGGAACGCGAGGTGAGGTGAGGCGATGCGGGTGACGACGGTACCGACAGTGGCGACTCCGGGTGAAGACGCGCAGCACACGCCGGGAGTCCAGGTGGACGTTTACGTGAAGCCGGGCGACGCGAAGCGCGCCCTGCGGGAAGAGGCGCTCCAGGGCCTGTGCGGCACGCCCAAGGAGCTGTCTCCCAAGTGGCTCTATGACGAGCGCGGCAGCCAGCTCTTCGACGACATCACCCGGCTGCCGGAGTACTACCCGACGCGGCGCGAGCGGGAAATCCTGCTGGCCCACGCCGGTGACATCGCCCGCTTGAGCGGCGCGGACACGCTCATCGAGCTGGGCAGCGGCACCAGCGAGAAGACGCGCCTGCTCCTGGACGCGCTGGAGGAAGCGGGCCGGCTGGCGCGCTTCGTCCCCTTCGACGTGAGCGAGGCCTTCCTGCGGCGCGCGGCGTCGGGCCTGGCGCGCGAGTACCCGGGCATCACCGTGCACGCAGTGGTGGGCGACTTCGAGCGCCACCTGGGCCAGCTCCCCAACGGCGGCCGGCGGCTGGTGGCCTTTCTGGGCGGCACCATCGGCAACCTGAAGCCGGCGCAGCGCGCGCTCTTCCTGAGGCAGCTCTCCGCCGGGTTGCAGCCGGGAGACGGGCTGCTCCTGGGCACCGACCTCATCAAGGACCGCGAGCGACTGTACGCCGCCTACAACGACAGCGCGGGCGTGACGGCCGAGTTCAACCGCAACGTGCTCAAGGTGCTCAACCGCGAGCTGGGAGGGGACTTCGACCCGGACGCCTTCGAGCACTTCGCGCCCTTCGACGAGAAGAACGCCTGGATTGAGATGCGCCTGGTGTCCCGGCGCGCGCAGACGGTGTGGCTGTCCACGCTGCGCAAGCAGGTGGACTTCGCCGAAGGGGAGGTGCTGCGCACGGAGGTGAGCTGCAAGTTCCACCAGCAGCAGGTGGCCTCCGAACTGTCGGCCGCGGGACTCACGCTGGCCGAGTGGTGGACGGACGCCGCGGGCGACTTCGCCCTCTCGCTGGCCTTCAAGCGCTGAGGCGGGGTGCTGCTTTCAGGGGCGCGGGGCGGGGACTCACCCCGCCTTCGCGCCCTTCGCGGTGCTTCAGCGACGCGGGTGGCGGCGCGACGAGCCGCCGCGCACGGGGATGGGCACCGGCTGCGCGGACGGCCGCGTCCAGGCGGCCCAGAGCGCCCCCAGCCCGGCGACCACGAGGCCGCCCACGGCGATCAGCTGCTCTCCCACGGGTGCGATGTCCACGGTGGCGAACGGGAGGGGGAGCATTCCGGAGAACGACATGCGGGGACTCCTTGCGAGGGCACTGCGTGGAGGTCCTGGATGGGTCCGAGGCGAGCACCCAACGCAGTCCGGGAGGGTGAGGTTAGAGATTCGTGACGGCCAGGGGAAGTCCCTGAGCGTCAATGTCGGCGTGGCGTGCACGGAAGTGCACCCTGAAATGCATAACGTTGGGACACCCGAGCCGCGCCAGATGTTCACGAGGCGGTAACGGAAGCCTGCCCGCCTGCATCGACTCCGCCAGGAGGTGACACTCCCACCTGCCTCGACGTGCGATTGCCTTGGACGCGCGGTGCTGCTCGCTATGGCAGCGCGCCCTGGACCTGGATTTCGCGGCAGGCCTCGGTGGCACGCAGCACATCCTCGGCGGTCGCGCCCGGCAGGCTGGCACAGAGGAACAAGTCGTTGCCCACGCGCCGCGCGCCGAAGAAGCCAGGGGCTTCCGGGCCCACGCCCCCATCCGCCAGCTTGGGCGCCAGGGTGATGCGCAGCAGCGAGTAGCGCTCCGTCTCTTCTTCCTGGTCCAGCGAGAGCTCGAAGTCCTTCAGCTCCTCGCGGACGCGGTCGGCCAGGGTGTCCACGGAGGGCAGCTGCTCGCCGTCCCCGCGCCGCAGGTCCACCCGCAACACGGGCCGGCCGGGCGGGCCCGCCTGGAAGCTCTCATCCGGCGCGACCAGCGCGGACCAGCCGTCCGGCAGCGGCACCTTCACACCGGAGCGGATGGAGGACGGACGGCCGTCACCCTCTCCGGTGCCGGAAGCAGCATCCTCCTGGCCACAGCCCTTGCAGCCGCCCAGGAGGGTGAGCGCCAGCAGTGAGGCTGGCGCCATGTGCTTCCAGGAACGCACGTCTACTTCTTCTCGCCACCCGGAGGCGGAGGCGGCCGGGCGCCAGCGGTGCCCAGGTTCTCCATCTTCAGCGAGCCCTCGAAGATGACACCGCGGTCCATGGACAGCGACGGCGTCTCGAGGTTGCCCTTCACGCGGCCGGGCGTCTTCAGCTCGATGATCTGCGTCGCCTTCACATTGCCTTCGACCTGGCCGTTGATGATGACGGTGCCAGCCTGGATTTCGGCCTGGACCTTGGCGCCATCCCCAATGACGAGCACGTCCTTGGTGATGATCTGCCCCTGGAACTTGCCGTCGATACGGACCTGCCCTTCGAAGGTCAGCTTCCCTTCGAACTCGCTCCCCTTGCCCAGGAGCGTGTGGACCTCACCAGAACGCTGCGACACGGATTCCTCCTCCCGCCTGAACAGAGGCTTGCTGGATGATTCGTCTTTTTTCCCGCCAAGGAGCGCCACGTCCTACTCCTTCCTGAGAAGCTTCAAGAGCCGGTCGAGGTCATCGTACGAGAAGAAGTCCACCTCGATGGTGCCCTTTCCGGGGCTTCGTTCGGTGAGCCGGACCTTGGTACCCAGTCGCCGCTGAAGCTCCTCCACCAGTGCCTTCACCTGCGGGCTCTGCTTCGGTGCCGCCTTGCCCGCGTCCTTCTTCCCGCTGGAGCGACTCTGCTGGACCAGCCGCTCCGTGTCACGCACGGAGAGCTTCTTGTCCGCGACTTGCTTGGCCAGGTTCTGCAGCTCCGGCAGCCGGGGCACGCCCAGAAGCGCGCGCGCATGGCCCATGCTGAGCGAGCCATCCGCCACCATGCCCTTGACGTCCGCGGGCAGCGCCAGCAGGCGCAGGGCGTTGGCCACCGTGGAGCGCTCCTTGCCCACGCGCACGCTGACCTGCTCCTGCGTGAGCTTGAACTCCTCCACCAGGCGCTTGTAGCCCTCTGCCTCTTCGATGGGGTTCAGGTCCGAGCGCTGGAGGTTCTCCACCAGCGCCAGCTCGAAGGCCTGGACCTCCGTCACGTCGCGGACGATGGCGGGCACTTCCTTGAGGCCGGCGGCCTGGGACGCGCGCCAGCGCCGCTCGCCCGCGATGATGCGGTAGCCGTCACTGTCCTTGCGGACGAGGATGGGCTGGAGCACCCCCTGCGCCTTGATGGACTCGGTGAGCTCCTTGAGCTTCTCCTCGTCGAAGTAGCGGCGCGGCTGGTCCTTGTCGCGGTGGATGGACTCGATGGGGAGCTTGAGGACGCCGGCCTTCGGAGCCTGCTCGCCCTTGCCGGCCCCGGTGGCGCCCGCCTGGGGGATGAGGGCGGACAGCCCGCGCCCCAGGGCCCGCTTCTGCATGTCTGCTTTCACCACGTCGTGACTCCAGCCAGGGCGCGGCTCAAGCCACGCGCCTGCGAGGGCTCTTGGGAGTGTCCCGCTTCATCAGCTCGCGGCCCAGCGCGAGGTAGCTCTCACACCCCTTCGACTTGATGTCGTACAGGATGATGGGCTTTCCGAAGGAGGGGCACTCGGACAGGCGCACGTTGCGCGGCACGATGACCTCGAACACCTGCTTCTTGAAGTACCCGCGCACCTCTTCGACGACCTGATGGGCGATGTTGGCCCGCGAGTCGAACATGGTGAGGAGGATGCCCTCCATCTTCAGGTCCGGGTTGAGGCCCTGCTTCACCAGGTCGATGGTGTGGGTGAGCTGCGAGAGTCCCTCGAGCGCGTAGTACTCGCACTGGAGCGGGATGAGGACGGAGTCCGCGGCGGCCAGCGCGTTGAGCGTCAGCAGGCCGAGCGACGGCGGACAGTCGATGATGATGTAATCGTATTCGGAGGCCAGCGGGCGCAGGGCGTCGCGGAGGCGGAACTCGCGGTTGTCCTGGTTGACCAGCTCGACCTCGGCTCCGGTGAGGTCCGGCGTGGCGGGCACCACCTGGAGGTAGCGCAGCTCCGTGGGGTGGAGCAGCTCCTGAATGGGCCGGTCATTGAGCAGCGCTTCGTAGATGGTGCCGGTGATGTTGTCCTGCTTGATGCCCAGGCCACTGCCCGCGTTGCCCTGCGGGTCCATGTCCACCAGCAACGTGCGGCGCTCCGCGGAGGCCAGGCTCGCGGCGAGGTTGATGGCGGTGGTGGTCTTCCCGACGCCGCCCTTCTGGTTGGAGATGCAGATGATACGACCCACGGTGGCCCATCCTCTCTCTCCCCGGCCGTAGGCCAGGGCCCCGCGCGTGATGCAGTGCACGGTTGCGCGCTGATCCACGCTGCTAGCACGCGGTTTGGTATCGGATCAAATTCACGGCGAGCCTTGCTTCCCTGCTCTCTTCTCGGGGGTTTGCGCGGACCTGGAGGCCGGTTGCGGGTGCCCGGAAGAGGCCTGGAGGCTGGCCGGGTGTGCCTCCTTATATAAGGAGGCGGTGCGCCGGGGTGCCAGTCGAACGGGGCCACGGAGGGCCCGTGTCAGCCCCCTATATAATGATGCGGCCGAGCCGCCGGTCCGTGGGGCCCCCACCGGGCCGCACCTGTTCCGCCCCGCCGTGGCCACCGCGCCCCCAGGCTGGAGAGGGCGTGTTCCTCGTGGAACCCCGCGGCCGTGCAGCGAGTGAGCAGGCGGGAAGGACGCCCTCGCGGAATAAAAGGTGCCAAGTCTGTTCGCGGGGTTCGCGGACCTTTGAGCCAGTTTTCAGGGGGGCGGCGGCGGTGGACTTCGAGCGGAGGCGACGAACGTGCGTCGCGTTCTCACGCGAGGGCGGGTCTTCTGGGTTCCCTGAACGTGGATGCAGCCGCACGTTTCGGGCCGCCGCGTGCGTCCGAGGGTCCTGTCCTCACGCGGTGATGCTGTCGCGGGCAGCGGGTGCTTTTCGCATGATGCCCGCGTGAGGCCGCGGTTGGGGTTGCCGATTCGGGGACGGGAGGCACGCGCTGATTGCTTCAGCGCATCACACGCTGTCGGTGCATCACACGCTGTCGGTGCATCACACGCTGTCGGTGGTGGGCCATCCTCGGGCACGACGCGGTGCCCTTGGCAATGTTCGGTCCGGTAGTGCCGCATCCCGACTGGCTTGGCGCTGTCCATCTGCGTGGAGCAGCCGATGCACCGCCTCGCAGACCCGCGCGGCGCCGGTTCCTGCCAGGTCTTGGCACTTCAGCTGCGATTTCTCGCCCGCCCGATGCGGCACCGTCGCTGAGCGACGCTCCCGGGATGCGCGCGGTCAGCCAGATGAGTGCCGCGACCTCGCGCACCCGACCGGAAGCGCCCATGCCGAGCAGTGGAGCCATACCGCCACCCCATGCGACGCGTGTTGAAGCGGTCCAGGCCATGCCGAGTGCAACCTGCACGCGTCGATGAATCACCGGTTCGGGTGACGATGACACGCCTCCTCATGTTCCGCGTGGAACGGGCGACGGCGTTCTGCGCAGCGACGGTGGTTTCACATGAGCCTCGATATCAGCCGTCCGCATGAGCCTCGCCACCGGCGGTCCACATGGCCACGCACATCGGCTCCCCGTTCGCTGCGGACTCCCGCCGGGAAGCCCTACCCTCTTGGAATCGCGCGCGACGCGTCTGACCAAGTCACATGCTCGAAGCGGACTCCAGGCGAGGGCCCATCCCCCCTCACTTCCGCCAACGACCGCGGGCATCGCATCGACGAGGTCAGTCCACTTGTCGGCCCAGCTCAACGGACTCACCACTCGGGACGGGCAGCGGTCGAGCCGGAGCACGCCGCGATGAACGGCGATGCGGATGGCGACTCACACCTGCACGAAGCTTCCGTCGCAGGGATGCTCATCAGGGACACGCATCCAATGGCGGCAGGCGAGGAACTCCATCTGACTTCGCCAACCATGGCGAGTTCGTTTCGCGCCCTCCAAGTGTGCCGGAGCCGGACCGCTCGACCTGGGTACGCAGCGCCAGACGTCGCATCAATGAGGTTCTGCATCCGGTGGCATCACCTGGAGATCCACGCCCACTGAGCACCTCACGAATCGCGAGGCAGCATGCCGTCACATCGATGCATCAACCGAGGTGCCCTGATTCCCCATCAGGAACAGGGACCAGATAGCGCACCACTGAGCGGGACGGAGTGATGTGGATCGCAGCTTCTCCGCGGCCACATTGAGCCCGGTTCTGCATTGAGCCAGAGCTTCAGGGTGACATGCGACCGTGCCGACGACGTGGTCCGACTTGCTGCTCGTCCACACCGACTCTCCACACGGAACTCACGTCCCGCTGAGCCGAGGCGCCCGACAAACTTCCACCGTACCGACGCAGCAGCACGAGGGCAGTCCGTACTCGCCACTTGCACCACACGGGACTCGCACTTCGTTGCCCATGAGTTCCGGAAGAGGTGCCGCCGTACCGGTGTCGCAGTCTGATCGCGCAGCTCAGATGAGCTGAGCGACGGAGCCGCCGCGGTGGGCGAACCCTCCGCGACGTGTGGCCCGAGGGCCTCGCGAGCGCCAGGTAGGGCAGGACGAGCGACAGCAGGACGTAGCGGTCCGCGTAGGAGTGCATGCGCGCGGGGGCACCTCGTGAGTGCACGGCGCGCGTGGATGCCATCACCTCCGTGGTGGATTGCATGCTGAACGGACCGCGCGCCCCCACAGGATGCCCCTCGCGCCGGGGGAGCCGGAGTCACTCCCGTAGCTCGCTGTTCGGAAATGTCGGGAGATTTCGCGGCGCAAAACCCCCGACATTTCCGAACAGCGAGCTGCCGAGGTGCGCCCCGGCCCTTGGGGCGCCTCGCCTCATCGCGTGCCTCAATAGGGCTGAGCGATTGCGTCGCCCCGGTAGGCCAACCCACCGGCTGCATCGCGCGGAGAAATGGCCGCCAGGAGGAGTGGGGGACTCTCTTGCCAGGCTGCGATGGACCGCTCGCGCAGGCCGAGCGAATGCGTACCGGACATGGCAGGCGGTACCTCCTCTCACTCAACAGTCTCCGCGTGCTCGCTTCATCCGCAAGCCGCGATGAGTGGCCGCATGTCCCTGCCATCTGAGCCACACGAACATCGGCATTGATGAGCATGAACTCCGGAGCGCATGTGGCCGGGTTGACGTCGCGGTCTGCGACGGCTCCAGTCCTCGCAGACTGCATCACGCGACACTCGCGCCTCGGCGCGCAGAGACTCCGGACCGCATGTGGCCGGGCTGACGTCACGGTGCGAGTTGCCGTCGGGCCTCGTCGGCTGCGTCACACGGAACTCGCGCCTTGGTGATCATGAGTTCCGAACGACCTGCGGCCCTACGGACGTCGCAGGCTGAGTTGCCACCATGTCTCGCCGACTGCATCGCGAGCCATTCACGTCTCGGTGAGCATGGACTCCGGACGGCGAACCCCTGAGCTCCCCGGTCTGAGTTGCAGTCGCTCCGCGTCGACTGTTCCCCGCGGAACGCGCGTCTCATGCCCATCGCTTCAAAACGCCACGCGGCCATACCGACGCCGCAGCCCATCCACGTCAGCACGACTTCTCGCCGTCTGCGCCATCGGCTCAAGCCTCGCGCCTCGTTGCGCATGAACTCGGACGACATGCAGGTTTGCCAGCGAGACAGTCCGCACCACCACCCATCCGCGCCACGGGCTCCATCCCTTGGACTCGCACCTCATCGCGAGTGCGCTCCCGATAGTGCGCAGCCGCGCCGATGCGGCAGTTCAAGTCACTGTCCATCGTCGCCGCGAGCTCCATACGGGACTCGCACATGGTGACCATCACGTCAGGACAGCGTGCGGCGGTGTCGATGCAGCGGTTCGAGCTGTCGCCGGTAGCCCCCAAGCTCCACGGGGCTTCGCACCGCATCCCCGCGAACACCCGGCGACATGCTGTCGTCCCGATACGACAGTCCGCGTCGCCGTCAGTCCTCGCCCCACTTTCCACAGCGCCATCGCGTCCCATCCGCGCGGGAACGAGGCGGCATCATCTGGCCGAGTCGAACGCGGCAGTGGCAGCTACCGCCGGTCTGAACCAACCACACCCGCTGAACTCGCAGCTCGTCCGAGCATGTGGTGGCCTGCGCTTTCACCGATGCGGCAGTCCCAGCCATCGCCAGTCGTCACCACCTGCACCACTTGGGCTCGCAGCTCCCCGAGCACAGCAGGACATCCGCTCGCCCCGATGCGGTCATCAGCGCCACCGCCAGTCGTCACCACCTGCTTCACTTGAGTTCGCAGCGCACCCGAGCATGGTGTGCCCTGCACTCGTGACGGTGCCGCATCCGAGCCTTCGCCAGCCCGCGCCACCTGCTCCACTTGAGTTCGCAGCTCACCCGAGCATGGTGTGCCCTGCACTCGTGACGGTGCAGCCATCCGCACCTTCGCCAGCCCGCGCCACCTGCTCCACTTGAGTTCGCAGCGCCCCCGAGCATGAGGTGCTCTGCACTCGTGACGGTGCAGCCATCCGCACCTTCGCCAGTCCTCACCATCCGCTCCACTTGAGTTCGCAGCGCACCCGAGCATGGGGTGCTCTGCACTCGTGACGGTGCAGCCATCCGCACCTTCGCCAGCCCGCGCCACCTGCTCCGCTTGGGCTCGCAGCGCACCCGAAGCTCACCCGAGCACAGCAGGACATCCGCTCGCGCCGATGCGGCCACCCACGCCATCGCCAGTCCTCACGGCCTGCTCCACCTGAAGCTCGCATCCCTCGCGCGCACCAAGCGACGTGCGCGGGGACGCAGCAACGCAGCGTCAGCACCATGTCGACGTTCAACGCGTTCCACGTGGAACGCCCCGCGTTCAGCACAGATGTCGAAGAGCGCGTGGGTGCTTCAGCTCGGAGCGCCGGGATGGAGCCCGCCCAACGCACGACCGGCACTGCCCAGGAATCCCCATCAGCATGTGTACCGGACTGCCTGCCGGTTGGCGCCGCACCGCACACGGGCGCTCCACATGGAGCGCGTGCATCAAGGCGGCTCCACTGGCCGTCAGTCGGAGCCCCCATCTGGGGCCTCCATGCATCACGAAGCGCATCAGGCGTTCCACGTGGAGCAGGCACTGGATGGTGGATGAGCGCAGTCCCCCTTGCGACCACCTCTCCACGCCACACGGTGGAGCACTCACCACTCCATGAGCCATGAGCGCATCACGAGCCTGAACGTGGAGCCGTCACCGAACTCTCCGGCGCTGCGCTCGTGCCCGCCATCAACCCATCCCGCGTTCCACGTGGAACAGGCGCTGAGCAACCCGCACATGAGCAGCCGAACCATCCACTTCGCGGAGGTCCACGCCTCAGCACGCGCATCCTTCCCACCAAGCGCCGGGAACTCACGCCACGCGGAGCGCATGCGCGAATCGATTCGGTGAGCAGGCGCCCCACCACCATCACCGCCCCCGCGAAGCGCGCAGGCCGAGCGGCGGCCTCCAACCACCACGAAGAAGCACCTCATGCGCCGCTTCTTCGTTCCACGTGGAACACGCGTTCGCGAACTCGCGGGAACGCCACCACGCGGTGCTTGATGAAGAGGTGCGCAAGGCCGAGCCATCTGGACCATGGAGCGAGGCGAAGGCCGCTGCACATCGGCGCTGGCCAACACCAGGGATGGCGGGTCGCCGCGTTCCACGTGGAACGCGCACCACCGAACCCGCCACATGACCAAGGTCCTCGATGACCAGCGAGTTCGCGCCCGAGCAGTGCCCACGTTCCACGTGGAACTGGCGATGCACCGCGCACACGCAAGGGTGCACGCCACACGTTCGCGTTCCACGTGGAACAAGCAGCGTGCTTCTCGCGCGTGCAAGTCGGCCAACGCATCCATGAACTGGGAGCCCAAGAAGCGGCGGACCACCTAGCTTCGCCCGCTTCGATGAGCCGCGTCCACGTTCCACGTGGAACACGTGATGGGGCGCTACCCAGAACTGAGGCACGCTCAACCGCCGTGTTGGCGTGCCGCTGCGGCCACCCACGTTCCACGTGGAACGCTTCGAAGCAGCGCACTTGAGCACGCCCATGGCGTCCGCATGTTCCACGTGGAACTGAGTACGCACTTGAGCGAACCAACCGCGCTCAACACGCCAGCCTGCCCATCGCCGCGGCGTTCCACGTGGAACACGCCATGAACTGAGCACGCGAAGAAGCAGGAGCTCGCGCATCACCCTCAGGTACGGCGTCTCCATGTTCCACGTGGAACGGGTAGCGAGCGCTGCGCGTGTTCACACGGCCTCGCGGCACTGCGGCCACTCACCCATGGCCTCCGTGTTCCACGTGGAACGAAGGATGACTCGAGCACATGAGCGAACGGCGCCTGTTCTCCGCGCTGACGTGCTCACAGCACCGGGCATGTTCCACGTGGAACGAGCAACGGCATCGCGCACTGGCATCCAGCGTTCGCGCATCCCAGCGATGTGCCCATGTCGATGCGTTCAGGCCATCTCGCTGTTCCACGTGGAACGGTCAGGCAGAAGAACTGCGCACGCATCAGACCGCGCCGCGCACTTCCAGCTCCCGCACCACATGGACGGCAACGGGCATCGCGCATGGGCGAGCCGCACCCGCTCAGCGAGGCCATGCGCCAACACATCTTCCTTCTCCGCATGGGCGAGTCGAACTCGTTCAGCACGACCACACGCTTGTGCTGTCTCCCTGTTCCACGTGGAACCACGACAGGCATCGCGCATGTGCAAGCCGCCCCCACTTCGCGCAGCCACGCACCAACACCTCTTCCTCCACCACATGGAACCGCGAAGGTCATCGCGCATGGACGAACCGAACTCGTTCAGCGCAACCACGTGGTTTCGCCCTCCCCTGTTCCACGTGGAACCACGACAGCCATCGCGCATGAGCCAGCCGAACCTGTTCAGCGGGAGCGCGTACCAACACCTCTTCCTCCTCCGCATGGAGCCGCTAGGTCATCACGCATGAACGAACCGAACTCGTTCAGCGCAACCACGTGGCTTCGCCCTCCCTGTGTTCCACGTGGAACCACGGCAGGCATCGCGCATGAACAAGCCGTACCCGCTCCGCGGGAGCACGCATCAACGCCTTCTTCCTGCTCCACCTGGAACCACGAGAGGCATCGCGCATGAGCGAGCCGAACCCGCTCGGCGTGGCCACACCTGCGCGTCCCTTCTTCCTGTTCCACGTGGAACCACGAGAGGCATCGCGCATGAGCGAGCCGCATCCGCTCAGCGTGGCCACCTGCGCGTCCCCTCTTCCTGTTCCACGTGGAACCACGAGAGGCATCGCGCATGAGCCAGCCACGTTCGTCTAACGCGGCCATTCCCTCCCTCCTTCCTTCTTCGCTGGGCACGATGATGGGACGAGCAACACGCCGCATCCGTTCGTTCCCTGCTCCCCGTTCCACGTGGAACAGCAAAGGGCCCGCGCACGAACACCTCGCGTCCGTTCAACGGGACCACGAGCTCGCGCCTTCTCGCTCAACAGGGAACGGCGGTAGCACCGCGCTTGAGCAAGCCACTCCGGTCAGTACGACGGCCTGCGCATCCATCTACCTGTTCCACGTGGAACGGCCCGACCAAGGTGAATGCGCGCTCATCGAAGCCGTGTGCTCGCAACTCCCCGCGCGCTGTGCGGCGCGAGCACCTGGGTGAGCACGCGGACAACTGACGACCGCTTCTGAGGTGGGGCGCACCACATTCCGCGTGGAACGAGCGCCACGTCGAAGCCGAGGTCAGCCACTGGCTGGGCTCGCGAACAACTGACGCCCGTCACCCACGCTCCGGCCCCCGGACCACGCGATGTCCCGAGCATGCGCACCGGCGCCGCCAGTCCTCCCCGATGACGTGTGCAGAGATGCCCACGCTCAACGCTCATGGGGCCTGAGCCACACCCCCGACCAGACGTGTCCGCCACCACGACGCATGAGCATGCCGAGCGTCCCGTTCCACGTGGAACGGGGACCTGGGCCAGTCGTGTGAGCGAACGGCATCCGCCCGTCACATGCCGTGCTCACATCCACATGGGTCCGGTCATCGACTCCGCAGGCATCCAGGTCGGCGTGCCGGTCGGGCGCCGCGCGCATCCATCGCGAGGCCATGCTCGACGCCCACTCCCATCAACGTGCGGTTCGTCCGGAACAAGCACCCGCCCGCTCATGTCGATGCGACCGCCTGCACATCGCGACTCACGGAGCGCGTCCTTGTCGAAACCAGTGCCACCACGGTCCACTTGAAGCACGAGCCCGATGAACGCGCGCCGGATGAGAGCCCTCTCGAGAAGTGGCGTGGCTATCACGCAGCACCGTTCGCATGTGCCTGAGCCAAAGGTGCCGCTCGCTCGCAGAGCCACGGCGACATGCGTGATGTGGTCGCCATGACGAGTGCTCCCCTCCCCTCCCCTCCCCTGCTCCACTTGGAACGAGACCCATCGGTTCAGCCGCTGAAAAACCCCTGTCCTCGGCGGCCTTCGCTATGTCCCCAGGGACAGTCCCAGGATGGCGAAGTGCAGGCGCGCACCACACCAACACCTGGGCCCAAGCCAGGCGTCCGCTTCACGCGGACCATCACGACCCTGAGCTGGCGCCATGCCGCGCATCGCGCGCATGAACCTGCGAGCTCGGTCACCGCAGCGGTTCGCGAGCAGCGCGGTCAGGCACCAACATGCAGCCGGACTTGGAGGCCCACAGGAAAGCGAGCCACTGCACCCACCGGTGACGCACGGGCGCATGACCAGCACGAAGCCTCAAGCAGCACCGCGTACGAAGTGGCCGAATGCGAAGCTCCATCCCGAGCGTCTTCGTCACCTCGAGTCGCCCCTCAACTGAGCGCAGTCGGTGAGACTTCGCGAGACTGTGAGACGGCATCACCGAGTCGGTCATGCGATGCATCTCCATCCATCCGACTGCCTCGAAGCTCCACGGACTCAGACCGCTCCGCACAGGACGGACGCGTCGTCTCGGGCGCACGAAACCACGGCGAGGATGCACGCCGTCGTCACCCCATCCCAACTTGCATCAAGTCCCCGAGGCGCCGTGTCACGACATTCGCTCGCGCCCGATGCGCGGACTGCACCCAACACCGGGCGCACGGATGCAGCGTTCAGGATGACGACGAGCCCACCGGCAGCATCAACGACGTGGGCCTCTTCCGTGCGACGAAGACACCCCGTTCGTCGCATACACGCCGACCAGGCGCTGGCCTGGCTGCCCGGTCAGCGAGGAGTTCAACTTGGCCTCTCTTCACGGACATCGCCCTCGAACACGCTCCCCCAGGAGGCGGCGTATGGCAGGCCCATATTGAGAACGCAGCCTCGCGCGCGAGCATCCACCATCGCTCGCGAAGCAGTGACTCCCGTCGAACTGTGAAGCGCCGTTACGGAAATCAGATGTGGACGGCTCTCGGCCCGCAGCCGGGCAAGCGGCCCCACTGCCTCGCAGACTCCGTGCATCCGACGGCACGAGCGTTGTCCTGCCTGCCCGAGGGACGTGAGCCGACCGTGTCCACGCAGCGCTCCATCAACAAGCCGCGCATCGACGTACACCTCGATGGACAGTGACGCGGCCGTGTTGGCGCATCATCCAACCACTCGTCCTGCATGCGGCGCCCCACGTGCAGCTCAGACGCCCAACGAGGCTCTCGAGACGCCGCGAGCAAGGTCATGCACCGAGAGACCGGCCTGCAGCTCAGGTTGCCGGACTTGCTTCCGAGCCACTGCGAACAAGGACGTGCACCAAGCAGGGCCGCGTCCCCTCCCCTGCGAGCGCCTCGGGCGCCAGGGGAATCGACGCCGGCTCAGCTACCGTCGCGAGTTGCTGGGCACATCAGCAGGCACGCTGATGGAGGTACAGCTGCAAGCTTCGCAGGTGCAGTCCCCAATGGGTCTCGAAGCCAAAGCGGAAGTGCCAGAGCGCATCTTCTTCGCTCGTGTTTTCCCAGCGGAAGAGGACGCTGTGCATGTCCATCGCGATGTCCGTGAGGTCGTCGATGGCGTCGCCGATGCTGAGCTCGGACTCACCCACCTTGTCCGCGATGTGCAACGCCTCGTTGTACAGGCCGAGGGCGGGAAAGCGTGGCGCGATGCACTCTCGCAGGGACCTGTAGTCGGCACGAGGCGCGTCCGGATACTTCGTCTGGTCGAATGGGGCGTCGGCAAAATGGTAGGCCAACGCGAGCCGGTCCAGGGCAGCACGCAGCGCTCCCTCGCGGTCCTCAAAGTGCTTCTGCTCGTCGAGAACTCCGACGAAGTTCTTCACTGCCTCGAGGATGTCCTTCCGAGTCATGGAGTTGCTCCGCACCGGGAGAACGCGCGGTGCTCTTGTCGCGAGCACATACCGAGGCCCTTGTGAGGATGCACGGTGTCGTCGTCGCGACCCCAAGCCGACAGCTATGCCAGAACGTGGGAGGCCGATGGCAGCTCGTTGACGTACACGTCCTCGCGCTGGTGACTGTACGGCGGCTGCTCTGACTGGGGCTGCCCGTGGAGGAGCCTGTCGCGATACAGCAACGCTCGCTGTCACCCTGGACACACGAATGATGCGCCCGTGTCGTTGTGAGCAAGCGTGTGCTGCTCCGAGCGACATCGACAGTTCAACGCCAACGCGGGGCACGGGGGGCGCGCATCCCATTCGACACGCTCACCACGCACCCGCGGCACCCACTCAGGAACGCGCAGCCACTGACTCCACGAAGTACGTCTGCATGTGCCGTGGGTCCGCCTCGTAGACATCAGCGAATGCGCGAGCCCCCTGCTCCCACTGAAGCCGAGCCACCTCCGCGCGATTGCCGTACTCATCCTGACGGATGACGGCCCAGTCCTTCCGCGCGGCGTCCTCATGGGCCGGCGTGCCGCGGAACTCGACGTAGTACGACTGCTTGTGCGCACGGTCTTCGAGGATGCGCGCGAAGCACGCCACGTGCGCGCGCTCGGGCGACTGCGCGACGTCGTAGCAATTGCCCGTCTCATCCATGCGCGTGACAACCCAGCCTTCACATGGGAGCGGGCCCCCCGCGTCCGTTCGCCATTCCACGACCTCGTCCTTCAACCCCAGGTGGGCAAGGCGTGGTCGACTTCCAGGGGTTCGATGAAAACGTGGAACCGGTCGGCCTCTCGCATCGAGACGACCATCAACTCGAGCCCACACTCGCTGCGCCAACCCCAGTGCGCCTCCTGCAAGCGGCCGTCATCGCGAGTCACCACGCGATGTGGCGGGCCCCACTGGCGCTCGAAGCTGGAGCGCGAGGCTTTCAACGTGACGGCGTGAGCGTGACGCTCGAACAACCAGACGCGAGGACGGTCCGTCGGAAGCGGCTTCATGCGTGGCACCGCCGCCGTGAAACCGAACGAGGCCCCCCGCTCGCGCCACCCTTCCCTCCCGGTGGGATGCGCGCCGCTGAAGTCACTCAGCAGCGCCGTGCATCCCCGGGAGGAAACACCGCCGTGTCACTCAACCCGGAATCACCCACGGGCCGGCGCGCACGGCGGCACTCCCCTTCCCTACTCCTTGGCGAACACTGCCACCTGACGCTCGGCGCCGGAGAACGGCAGCCGGTACGCCCGCGCGGACACGACGCGCAGTTGCCGCTCCGCCGCGCGCGCCGCCAGCTCCGCGTCCGTCTGCGGCTTGCCGAGCATCGCCACCACGCGCCCGCCCGGCTCGACATACGCGGGCGCCAGCGCGAGCCAATCCGGCAGGTCCATGAAGGCGCGCGCAATCAGCACCTCGGCGCGCGGAATCCCTTCCGTCTCCGGCTGGCCTTCCGCACGCGCGTGCAGCCCGCGCACACCTTGCAATCCCAGGCTCGCCGCCGCGGCCTTGATGAACGCGACCTTCTTGCCCACCGTGTCCACCAGCGTGACGCCCAGCGCGGGCAGTGCGAGCTTCAATGGCAGACCCGGGAAGCCCGCGCCCGCGCCCAGGTCCAGCAACGTCGCCGCGCCCGTCACCTCCGGCAACACCGCGAGCGAATCCAGGAAGTGCTTCTCCAGCACCTCCTCCGGCGCCGTAATCGCCGTGAGGTTCACCTTCGCGTTCCACTTGAGCAGCTCGCTCATCAACCGCTGGAGCCGCGGCCCCAGGTCCGCCGCCACCGTCACTCCCAGCGCCCGGCACCCCGCCGCGAGCTGATCCTCGAACCGCGCGTTATCCACAAGCCCTCCACGTCAAACCTACCTGCAACCCACTGGAATCATTCAGGAGACAGCAAGTCCTAAAGTTTCCCACACGTTGTCCACAGCCCCTTATTTGATCAATCCTCGGGCTGGGAGCAGACTGCGGGGGCCTCTATTCCACGCTTGAGCGCCACCAGCAGCAGCGACACCGCGGCGGGCGTCAACCCCGGAATCCGGCGAGCCTGTCCCACCGTCCCGGGCCGATGCGCGGTCAGCTTCTCCACCGCCTCCGAACTCAGCCCCCGCACCTCATGGAAGCGGTAGCCCTCCGGAATCCGCCACCGGTCCGTGGACTCGGCCTCGCGCGCCGCCGCCCTCGCGGCCTGGGCCACGTAGCCCTCGTACTTCACCTCGACCTCCACCTCCTCGGTGACGTCGGGTGACAGCACGGGCCAATCCTCGCGGCCTTCGCCCAGCTGCGCGTACGTCACCTCCGGCCGCCGCAGCCGCGCCGCCAGCCCGGTGCGCTTCAGCCGAGCCACCTCCTCCGTCACCGCGCGGCCTCGCGCCTCTACCCGCTCCAAGGCCTCGCGCGGCAGCAGCCCCACCCGGTGCCCGTGACGGGCCAGCCGCAGGTCCGCGTTGCCCTCGCGCAGCTTCAGGCGATGCTCCGAGCGGCTGGTGAACATGCGGAACGGCTCGTCCACGCCCTTGGTCACCAGGTCATCCACCAGCACCGCGCCGTGGGCCTCGTCGCGGCCCGGCAGGAGCGGCGGCTCGCCCTTCAACTGGAGCGCCGCGTTGATGCCGGCCCACAGGCCCTGGAAGGCGGCCTCCTCGTAGCCCGAGGTGCCGTTGAGCTGCCCCGCGAAGTACAGGCCGGCAATGGCCTTCGTCTCCAGCGTGGCCTTGAGCTGCGTGGGCGGCGCGTAGTCGTACTCCACCGCGTAGCCGAAGCGGACCACCTCCACCTGTTCCAGACCCGGAATGGTGCGCATGAAGGTGAGCTGCACGTCCGCCGGCAGGCTCGTGGACAGGCCCGCCGGGTACACCAGCGGCGACGTGGGCCCCTCCGGCTCCAGGAACACCTGGTGCCTCTCGCGCGAGGCGAAGCGCACCACCTTGTCCTCCAGCGACGGGCAGTAGCGCGGCCCCCGGCCGACAATGTCCCCCTGGTACAGCGGCGAGCGGTGCAGGTTGTCGCGCAGCACCGCGTGTGTACGAGGCGTCGTCGTCGTGAGCGCGCACGTCACCGCGGGCTGACGGGGAAACGGCATCCCGCCCTCCCCTTCCACCTTCGTCCGCCAGGAGAAAGGCCGCACGAGGGTGTCCCCCGGCTGCGGCTCCAGCGCGTCCCAGTCGATGCTCGCGCGCGCGAGCCGCGCCGGCGTGCCCGTCTTGAAGCGGCCCAGGGTGAAGCCCAGCGCGCGCAGGGACTCCGACAGCCCGCGCGCCGCGTCGTCACCCAGACGGCCGCCGACTTCCTTCTGCTCGCCCACGTGCATCAGCGCCTGGAGGAAGGTGCCCGTGGTGAGCAGCACCGCGGAGGCGGACACCTGCGTGCCGTCTCCCAGCACCACGCCCTCCACCCGGCCTCCACCGGCCACCAGCGCGGCGACTTCGCCCTCGCGCACCGTGAGGTTCGGCTGTGAGAAGAGCACCGCCTGCATGCCGACCGCGTAGGCATCCCGGTCGCAGAGCAGGCGCGAGGCCTGCACCGCCGGCCCCTTGGAGGCATTCAGCGTCTTGAAGTGCGTGCCCACCTGGTCGGCCGCGCGCCCCATCTCCCCGCCGAGCGCGTCCAGCTCCCGCACCAGGTGGCCCTTGGCCGTGCCACCCACCGCCGGGTTGCAGCTCAACACCGCCGAGCGCTCGCGCTTCAGCGTCAGGCCCAACGTGGCCAATCCCATCCGCGCGCAGGCGAGCGCCGCCTCACTGCCCGCATGGCCCAGTCCCACCACGATGACGTCGTACCGGAGTCCCATGTCTCACGAAGGTCGCGGGCGACGCGGGCAGGCTGACCTGCCCCGCCGCCGTTTCGCGCCTTCGTATGGCGCCCAACCCGGGCCCTTGGCAAGCAAAGGCCCTTGGAGCGCGGGAGGGCGCCCGGTGGAGCGAGCGCCCTGCCCTGCCCTCGTTCGAGAATTTACGGAAGCGCGCGAGGCAGGCAGTGGGAGGGGTTGAGGCGCTGTCTGCCTCGCGCGCACCGGCCACCTGGCGGAAGGTCGGGCCCGGCTTTCGAGCCGGACCGCGCCCCCCGTCCCGGGCGGCAAAAAGCCAGGTCGTCGCGTGGGGAGAAAGGAATGGCGCCGCCCGCCCCCCCGGGTTGACGGCACCTTCCCGCTCAACGGACCCGAAGGCCCGCCCCACGCTGGCGCGGCCCCTGGCCCCCATGGCCCTGGCACCGCGCTTTTCCCCCGCGCGCAACGTCACATCTCCGCCGCGCGCGGGGGAATCGGGTGTCGCGTACACGGGTGGGTGGACTCGCTCCGTGCGGTGAGGGCGCAGTGGCGAAATCAAGCTCGGGCCGCCAGGGCCCGACACCTTCGTGTGCGCGACGGGAAAAGGAATAACCCGGGGGTCTGACATGCCAGTGGCCGCCCACGAGGCTGCTCGCCGGTGGTGTGTACAGCCATGGCGTTCCCTTCCAGCAACCGTGCTTCTGGGCGCGCGGCACATTCACGGTGAGGAGGCGCGGAGCCGGTTATTCGCCGGGGCTCGGCCCTCGGCCCAGGGAGTCCATGACCACGCCTTCGACCCAGTCCTCTGAGAAGGGCACACTCGGCCTCGAGTTGCTGCTGGGAACGCTGACCGCGTTCGCACCGCTCTCCATCGACATGTATCTGCCGGCGCTGCCGCGCATCGCGGAGGACCTGCAATCCACCGCGCCCGCCATCCAGCTCACGCTCGCGTCGTGCTTCGCGGGATTGGCGCTGGGCCAGCTCTTCACGGGCCCGCTCATCGACCGCTTCGGGCGCACGCGTCCGCTCTACGGGGGCCTGGCGCTGTACGTCCTGGGCTCGCTCGGCTGCGCGCTGGCACCGTCGGCGTCCATGCTGGTGGCCATGCGCTTCGTGCAGGCGCTCGGTGGCTCGGTGGCATTGGTCGTTCCACGCGCCGTGGTGCGCGACTTGTGGTCCGGCGCCAACGCCGCGCGGACGATGTCGCGGCTGATGCTGGTCATGGGCGTGGCGCCCATCCTCGCGCCGCTGCTGGGCGGAATGGTGCTCCAGTACTCGGGATGGCGGGCCATCTTCGTGGTGCTGGCGGCGGTGGGCGCGGTGGCGCTGGCCTTCGTGCTGAAGTCGCTGCCGGAGACGGCGCCGCCGCACGTGGCTTCGCAGACGATGCGCTCCCGGCTGGGCGCATTGATGAAGGACCCGGACTTCGTGGGCCCCGCACTGGCCGGAGGCTTCGCGCAGGCGGGCATGTTCGCGTACATCGCGGGCTCGCCGTTCGTGTTCATCTCGCTGTATGGCATTCCGGAGGAGCACTTCGGCTGGTTCTTCGGCGTCAATGCGATGGGGTTGATTGCGGTGGCGCAGCTCAACCGCAAGCTGGTGACACACCTGCCGCTGCACCGGCTGCTGCGTCTGGCATTGAGCCTGTGCGTCGTCGCGGCGGTGGCCGTGCTGGCGGTGGCGTGGACCGGCTTCATGGGCCTGTGGGGCATCGCCGTCACGCTGTTCTTCTTCGTGTCGGCCATGGGCCTGGTGGGACCCAACGCGGCTGCGATTGCGCTGGAGCGGCATGCCACGCGCGCGGGCATGGCGTCCGCCGCGCTGGGCGCGCTCCAGTTCACCGCGGCGGCCGGCGCGTCGTGGGCCGTGAGCACGTTCAACAATGGCACCGCGATGCCCATGGCCGGGGTCATGGTCGCCATGGCATTGCTTGCGTGGCTCGCCGCGTTCTTCGGGCTCCGGGCGCGCACGCGCCAGCAGGAGGCAGGGGAGGGTGCCCAAGCGCACGGGCCGCGAATCGTGTCATCGTCCTCCGCGCCATGACTTCCACCTCGCGCACCGTCCAGGGCCCCACGGGCCAGCTCGCAGTCACCGACACTGGCAATGGGGGCCTCCCCGTCGTCTTCGTCCACAGCAACGCCTCCCGGCGTGAGCAGTGGGCCGCGCAGCAAGCACATTTGAAGCAGCGCTCCGTGTCGTTCGACCTGCGTGGCATGGGCGACTCGGAGCTCGACGCCCAGGGCCGCTACGGCGCCGAGGACATGGCCCATGACATCCACGCAGTGGCCACGGCCCTGGACCTGGAGCGCTTCGTCCTGGTGGGCCACAGCTTCGGCGGCTACATCGCGGCGGAGTACGCCCGTGGCTGGCCCGAACGGCTGGCCGGGCTCGTCATCGTGGATGCCGCGGGGACGATGCCGCCGCTTCCGCCCGAACAGCTCCAAGGCTTCCACGAAGGCACACGTCCCGAGTCCTACCGCGCCTTCATGGACGCATGGTTCACCCCCATCCTCCAGAACGCGAAGCCACACACGCACGAGTCGGTGATGCGCTGGCTGCATGCCACGCCGCGCGAGGTGGTGGTCGGCGCGCTGGAGAGCATGCTCACGTTCGATTCGGACCGTGTGCTGGAACGCTACAAGGGCCCGCTCCACACGCTCGTCGTGGATGCCTTCATCCAGCCCAATGCCTACCACCTCCTGTACCCGGGCACGCCGCACACCGTGTTCTCAGGTGTCAGCCATTGGCTGATGATGGATGCACCGGAGCGCTTCAACGCCGCGCTGGATGCATTCCTCGCCACACTGCCGCCGCGTTGAAGGGGAGGGGAGGGCGCGTCACACCCGGGGTCGCCTCTCATGAATACCTCATCCCCACCCCCCTACGGCCCACGTGAGCTCGCTCAGGACCTCCGACGTCTCATGGCGCTGCCTGCCCAGACAAAGGCAGCGCAGCGCCTTTGGTACGACGAGGCGCAGAAGGTTCAGGACCGCATCAAGGCCTCCGAGGAACTGCTCGGCATCCCTCACTCCCTCTGGCACTTCTTCTCAGACGCGGACGTCAGAGCCAATGAGCCAAGCATCCGAGATGCGCAGTTCAAACAGGTGCGCGCCCACGTCGCCGTACTGGAAACCGGCGCCATCCCTCCAGATGACAGCAAGCAGGGCTCCTTTGGCGGCCTCTTCCGCAGTCTCTGGCAAGCAGTGCGCGGCAAGGGTTGAAGCCATTCAGCCTCTCAAGCAAAAGCCCCGCGGCGCCACAGGGGCACCGCGGGGCTTGATTCCCTTACAGGGGTGACGGACTACGGCGTCACGGCGCGGCCGGGACCTTCGCGGCGGGCGCGGCCTTCTTCTGCGCGGTGGCGAAGTCACCCGCGCGCACCTGCGTCACCTTCGTCCAGTCCAGGTGGCGCTCCATGGCCTTGCGCACGTCCTCCGGCTTGAGCTGGGTCAGCTTCTGCTCCAGCGCCGCATCGAAGGCCAGCGTGCGGCCCAGGAACAGGTAGCTGGCGAGCTGCCGCGCGAGGCTGCCGTCCTGCGCCCGCGCCGACTGCCGGTACTCCAGGATGCCCGCGCGCGCCTTCTGCAGCTCCTCCGCCGAGTAGCCCTTCTGCACCGCGCGAGTCACCTCTTCACGCATGGCCGTCTCCAGCCGGGCCGCGTTCTCCGGGGCGTAGATGGCATACGTGAAGAAGGTGCCCACCTCGTCGACGTCGCTCGCGTCCAGGCTGCTGGCCACGCCGTAGGAGAGGCCGTCCTGCTGACGGATGCGCGTGGCCAGCCGCGAGTTGAGGAAACCGCCGCCCAGCACGAAGTTGCCCAGCACCAGCGCCGGCCAATCCTTGTCGTCCTTGCGGAGCTTCAACGACTGGCCCGCCATGTAGTACGCGTTGGCCTTGTCCGGCGTCTCCAGCGCGACGGACGCGGACGCACCGCCGCCGAGCACCTGCTGCACGCGCTGGTACGGCGCGGGGCTCTTCCAGTCGCCCAGCAGGGTGCCGGCGAGCGCCACGATGTCCTTGGGCTCGAAGTCACCCACCACGGCCAGCTCGCCATTCGACGCGCCGTAGAAGGCCTTGTGGAAGGCACGCGCCTGCTCCAGCGTGGTGTCCTTCACCCCGGCGATGCGCTCGTCCAGCGTGGCCACGTAGTAGGGGTGGCCCTTCGGGTAGTGGCCCGACAGCGAACGCCAGAAGGCGATGTTGCCCAGCGTCTGCGGCTCACTGCGCTCGGACTCCAGCGACGCCAGCCGCTCCTGCTTCAGGATGGCGAACTCCTTCTCGTCGAAGGCGGGCTCGCGCAGCACCTCGGCCACCAGCTTGAGGACTTCCGGCAGGCTCTCCCGCGGGCACTCGATGGAGGCGGAGGCGCCGGTGCTGCTGCCATCCACGCCCACGCGCGCCTTCAGCTTGTCGAACGCGTCCTGGAGCTGCTGCCGCGTGCGCTTCTTCGTGCCGCGCATCAGCATGCGTCCGGCGTACTGCGCCGCATCCGACTTGCCGCGCAGCGCCTCTTCCGTGCCCCAGCGCAGGGTGAGGGACACGTTCACCATGTTGCCGCGCGTCTTCTTCGGCAGCACCGCGTACTTCACGCCGCCCGGCAGCTCACCGCGCTGCACGCGCGACTCGATGTTGGCCGGCGACGGGTCGAAGGCCTCGCCCTGCGCCACGGCGTCACGGCCCTTGAAGCCCTCCATCATCTTCGCCACGTCCACTGGCGCCGGCAGCTCCGCGCGGTCCGGCTTCGGCGTCGGGATGAAGGTGCCCAGCGTCCGGTTGGAGGACTTGAGGTAGGCAGCCGCCACGCGCGTCACGTCCTCGGGCGTCACGGCCTCGATGCGGTCGCGGTGCAGGAAGAGCAGGCGCCAGTCACCGGTGGCCTCCCACTCCGACAGGTTGATGGCGACGCGCTCGGAGTTGTTGATGGTGAGGTCGATGTACTTGGACAACGTGGCCTTGGCCCGGTTGACCTCTTCCTCGGTGAACGGCGTGCGGGACGCGTCCTCCACCGTCTTCAGCAGCGCCTCGCGGGCCGCGGCCACCGGTTGGTCGTCACGCATCTCCGCGCTGAAGACGATGATGCCCGGGTCGCGAAGCTGGAGGTTCGACGCGCTCACGCGCGAGGCCTTCTTCGTCTCCACCATCGACTTGTAGAGGCGCCCGGAGGGGTTGTTGCCCATGACCAGCGTCAGCACGTCGATGGCCGCGAAGTCGGGGTGCGCGCCTTCGGGCACGTGGTACAGGCTGGTGAGCAGCGCGGTGTCGCCCACGCGGCGCAGTTGCACCTCGCGCTCGCCGTCCTGCGTGGGCTCCGCGGTGTACGTGGCGGGCAGGGGCAGGCTGGGCTTCTTCAGCTTGCCGAAGGTGTCCTGAATCATCGACAGGGCCTTGGCCTCGTCGAAGCGGCCCGCCACCACCAGCATGGCGTTATCCGGCCGGTAGTACTTCCGGTAGAAGGCCTGGAGCCGGTCGATGGGGACGTTCTCCAAGTCGGAGCGCGCGCCGATGGTGGACTTGCCGTAGCTGTGCCAGATGTACGCGGCGCTCATCACGCGCTCGAAGAGGATGCCGCGCGGGTCGTTCTCACCGGATTCGAACTCGTTGCGGACGACGGTCATCTCGCTGTCCAGGTCCTTCTTCGCGATGAAGCTGTTGACCATGCGGTCGGCTTCGAAGGACAGGGCCCAGCGGAGGTTGGCGTCGGAGGCCGGCAGCGTCTCGTAGTAGTTGGTGCGGTCCAGCCAGGTGGTGCCGTTGGGCCGGGCGCCGCGCTCGGTGAGCGCCTGGGGCACGTTGCGCGTGGTGGGCGTGCCCTTGAACATCAGGTGCTCCAGCAGATGGGCCATGCCCGTCTCGCCGTAGCCTTCGTGCTTGCTGCCCACGAAGTACGTCACGTTGACCGTCACCGTGGGCTTGGTGGGGTCGGGGAAGAGGAGCACCTTCAGCCCGTTGGGCAGGCGGTACTCGGAGATGCCTTCCACGCTCGTCACGGGGGCGAGCGCACGGCCCTTCGCCTTGCTCTTCGTGACAACGGATTGGGTGGCGGGGGCCTTGTTGGCGGCGGCGGGAGTCTGGGCCCACACTGGAGTGCCGGCCACCATCATCAGGGCCGCCACCAGGGAGAGCGGGGTACGACGCTTCATGCGGTCCTCGCGGGTCGTCTGGGAGTGCACCGGCTTCTAACCCGAGATGTCCCCCAGCCCATCCCGAACGGTGGCACTCCGAGCAACCCGGCGTCGCCGGCGTGACAGCCACGGCCCGCCGTGCCTCCTCCGCCGCTCGGCGAGGGCCTGTGGTGGCCATCCCCGGCCCGGCCGCGGGCATACCGTCACGCAGGGAAAGCACGGGGACGCGCAAGCATCGTCGCCCGCGCGCGTTAGTAGTAAGCACCCCTTGCCAGGGCCGTACCCTGTCTCTCCCGGGCATCAGGAGTCCCTTCGGATGAAACGATTCTTCATCGGCGCGCTGGCCTTCGTGGGCGCGCTGTCTGTCCTCTTCGTGGTGGGCCTCGTGGGCCTGATGCTGCTCGCGTCCGCGAGCAAGCCCGGCGTGCCCTCCAACCTCGTGCTCGAGCTGGACCTGGAAGACCCGCTGTCGGAGCACGGGGGAGGGGACTCGCTGGTGGGGGCCTTTGGCGAGGAACCCACCACGGTGCGTGACGTGGTGGAGGCGCTGGAGAAGGCCGGAGACGACGCGCGCGTGAAGTCCCTGCTGGTGCGCATCGGCCATCCGGGGACGCCGGCCGCCACGCAGGAGCTGCGCGACGCGGTGAAGGCCTTCCGCGCCAAGGGCAAGAAGGCGGTGGCGTACTCCGACACCTTCGGCGAGCTGGGCAACAGCACGCTGGGCTACTACCTGGCGTCCGCCTTCGACGAAATCTACATCCAGCCGTCGGGCGACGTGAACATCAACGGGCTCGCCTTCGAGCTGCCCTTCGCGCGCGAGGCCTTCACCAGGCTGGGCGTGACGCCGCGCTACTTCGCCCGCTACGAGTACAAGAACGCCATCAACTCCTACACGGAGCAGGACTTCACCGCGCCGCACCGCGAGGCCACCGAGGGCTTCACGAACAGCCTCTTCGGCCAGATTGTGCGCGGCATCGCCGAGGACCGCGGGCTGACGGAGGACGTCGTGCGCGGCCTCATCGACAAGGCGCCGCTGATGGCCCAGGAGGCGATGGAGGCGAAGCTGGTGACGGGCCTGCGCTACCGGGACGAGGTGCTCGGCGAACTGGAGGAGCAGGCCGGCGAGGGCGCGCGCTTTCTCTATGTGAAGAAGTACCTGGAGCGCGCTGGCAGGCCGAACGTGTCCGGCAACACCATTGCCCTGGTGTACGGCGTGGGCGAGGTGATGCGCGGGAAGAACCAGTCCAACCCGCTATCGGGCGGACAGTCCATGGGCGCGGAGAGCGTCGCCGCGGCGCTGCGCAAGGCCACCGAGGACTCGCGCGTGAAGGCCATTGTCTTCCGCGTGGACAGCCCGGGCGGCAGCTACGTGGCCAGTGACACCGTCCGCCGCGAGGTGCAGCGCGCGAAGGAGGCGGGCAAGCCCGTCATCGTCACCATGGGCAGCTACGCCGCCAGCGGTGGCTACTTCGTCGCCATGGAGGCGGACCGCATCGTCGCGCATCCGGGCACGCTCACCGGCAGCATCGGCGTGTACGCGGGCAAGTTCGTCACGGCGGGCTTCTGGGAGAAGCTGGGGGTGAACTTCGACAGCGTGGCCGCGGGGAAGAACGCGGAGATGTTCGGCTCGGACGCGGACTACACGCCGGAGCAGCAGGCCCGCCTGGACGCGTCGCTGGACCGCATCTACGCGGACTTCACGACGCGCGCGGCGGCCAGCCGGAAGCTCCCGCTGGAGAAGCTGCAATCGCTGGCCAAGGGCCGCGTGTGGACGGGCGAGGACGCCCTGGCGCACGGGCTGGTGGACGCGCTGGGCGGCTACCCGAAGGCGCTCGAGCTGGCGAAGGAGGCCGCGAAGCTGCCGGCCGACGCCCGCGTCAACGTGGAGGTGTACCCGCGCAAGAAGCCCGCGTCCGCGCTCCTCTCCGAGCTGCTGGGCCAGACGGGTGACAACAGCGAGGACGACGCCACCTCCATCAGCGTCCTGTCCCCGTGGAACACCCTGGTGGCCGGCGTGCGCCAGGTGTACGCCGTGGGCGCGCGCATGGGCCTCTTCGAGGGCACGCGCGGCGAGCTCTACGCCCCCATGCCCGAAGCGAGCTGGTAGCGCGTCCTTCCAGGACGCGCTCGCGTGGCACCGGGACGCTTCGGTGCCACGCCGCGCGGCTCACAGCGTCAGGCCCCTGGGCGGCTCAGAGTGGGACCGAGGATGCCGGCGCTTCCGGCAACCGGGCCAGCGGGCGGCCGAACACGGAGTGGTAGCGCAGCTCCCTGGAGACACAGCGCTGCCGCCGCGTGTCGAAGACGAGGCACCGGTCCACCGGCCCCGCGTAGACGTGCAGTGAGACGGCGGGGCCTCTCGCCGCGGTGACGCGGTGGATGGGGGCCTCCGGGCAGCGGAAGTCGACGAAGCCCGAGCCCACGGGCCCCACCATGACGGGAGGCCCCAGCCGGGCCGGCCCCGGTCCCAGGCCCCCGGCTTCCAGGGTGTAGTTCTCCAGCACGAAGGCCCCGGACTGGACGCTGAACCAGCACTCCTGCCCGTCATGGTCGTGGATGGGGGAGAAGGTGCCCGCGTCCCAGCAGTTCAACAGCACCTCCAACCTGGCATCCCGGTAGATGAGGTTGCGCGTGTAGCGCCCTCGCCGGAAGTGCAGGTAGGGCTGGAGGCTGGCCGGCTCCAGCACCAGGCCCGCCAGGCCGTCTCCCACGCCCTCCAGGCCCGGCATCCCGCACGCCTTCTCCCGAAGGAGCTCCACCCATTCGCCCAGACGCATGGCGTTCATGGAAGTGAAGCTAGGCAACGCTCCGACAGGGTGCTCTCCGGCTTGTCGGGCGGAGGATAGCTCAATGCGTCACAACGCACTTGAGGGCAGGCCGACCATCGAGTACCAGACGCCCGCCTCGGCGCGGGGACCGGAGCCCGGTCCCCGCCTTGCACGTGGCGCGGCGACGGAAGCGTCTGTCGCCCGCCGGGAAGCTCCCCGGCGAATGGACGCGTAGAAGACATTGTGACCTTCCCGGACTCGGGCTGCCCCAGGGGGCTGGCGGCCAGGGAGGAAGGCGTGAGGGGGGACGAGATGAAGAAGCGACTGGGTGACATCCTGCTGGAGCGGGGTGTGGTGGACGCGTTGCAGCTCCACTCGGCGCTGGCGTACCAGCGCAAGTGGGGCGTGCCTTTGGGGCAGGTGGTGGTGGACCAGCGCTTCAGCACCGCGCAGCAGGTGTTGGAGGCCCTGGCCTTCCAGGCGGGGATGCAGACGGTGGACCTGGACATCCAGCCGCCGGACGCGAGCCTGACCTGGCTGATTCCGGAGCGCGTGGCGGAGACCCACCGGGTGGTGCCGCTGAAGCTGGAAGGGCAGGGGGGCCGGGACTCGGTGTTGGTGGTGGCCATCGCCGCCCCCGCCAGTCTGGCGTCCCTGGACGCGGTGAAGAGCGTGTCCGGCAAGCCCCGCGTGGTGGCGAAGCTGGCGTCGGATGCGTCCATCCGCCGGGCCATTGGACAGCTCTACCGGGGTGAAACCGGTGAGGCGGTGCCCCGGCGTCCCGGCATGGAGAGCTTCTCGCTGCCGGAGGCGGACGAGAGCATGCCCATGGTGCTCGGCGGCAGCATGGCGGAGCTGACGAACATGGAGGCGCCTGGCGGGGAGGATGGGCTGCCGCTGCTGAGCTCGCTGGAGGAGGTGGTCGTCCAGGCGCAGGCGGTGCCCGCGGAGATGAGGCGGCTGGTGCAGGCCATCCGCGCCATGCCCGAGCCGCTGGCCGCTGGCGCGCAGCCGCTGCCCCCGGAGGCAGGGCGCTCCGAACAGGCCACGACGCCTGCCACGACGGAGGGCTTGCACCTGGCGCATGTCTCGCGGCCTGGGTCCCCGAAGGCGCCGTTCTCCGCGCGCGCCATGCAGCGCACGGCCGGAACGCGGGACCACGTCTCCTCGGCGTTGCCCGTGCTCACGGCCGCGCAGCCGGTGCCCATGGCTCAGGTCCTGGTGTACGGCTGGGGTGAGGAGGCCACCACCGGGCTGGTGCGCGTGATGTCCGAGGCGGGCCTGCGGGCTCAGGTCGCAAGCACGAAGGAGCTGCTCGCGGCGAACGCGGCCCAGGTCGTGGTTGCGCCGCTGCCAGCGATGGAGGCGCTGCCGCGTCAGGTCCACGCGCAGGTCCTGGTCGCCGGCAAGATGCCGGAACAGGACCTGCCTCGCGCCCAGGCGGTGGGGGCCCGCGGCTTCCTCGCCGCTCCGGTGGATCCGGATCTCCTCCTGCGCGCGGTGCGCCGGCTGGCGCGCCCCGCTGGTGACGCGGACCTCAAGCGCGCCAGCTGAAGGTCCGGAAGAACCACGACAGCAGCAGGTCGAAGCGAGGCGCCGAGGTCGCGGCGCTCCGCTACTCGCTCATCGAGACGGCACACCTGCGCGGTGAAGAGCCGGGCCACGACATTCCGCCGCTTGACACGTAAGCATCTTCTTACGCATTATCGGTACACGATGATGCACACCGAGCCAGGGGTGTTCGGAGCGATCAGCCATCCGGCGCGGCGCCGCATGCTCGACCTGCTGGTCGATGGCGACCGCCCGGTGAACTCCATCGCCGAGAACTTCGAGATGAGCCGCCCGGCGGTGTCACAGCACCTGCGCGTGCTGCTCGATGCGGGCCTCGTCACCGAGCAACGGCACGGCAGGGAACGGCGGTACCGCCTCGTGCCGGAGCGACTGGAGCCGGTACGCGACTGGATCGCTCACTACGAGCGGTTCTGGGACGACAACTTCGCCCGCCTGCGGCGGCACCTTGAGAAAGGCGACAAGCAGCAATGACGACAAAGACAATCCGACGGGAGCTGAAGTTCACCCAGTCGCCCGCCGTCGTGTGGCGCGCGCTCGCGACCAGCGAGGCGCTCGCTGACTGGATGTACCCGAACGACTTCGAGCCGCGCGTCGGGCATCGCTTCACCTTCCGCGTGCCTCCGGACCCTCGGGCCCGATTCGATGGACTCGTCGTGCACTGCGAGGTGCTCCAGTGCGCGCCTCCGTCCGAGCTCGAGTTCACCTGGGTCGTTGGCGAAGGCTGGCTGGATACCCGCGTCCGCTACCGGCTCGAAGCCGATGGCGATGGGACGCGCGTCCTCTTCGAGCACTCCGGCTTCAAGGAGGACCAGGCGTTCCACGGCGCCGAGTACGGCTGGAAGCTGATGCACGGAAAGCTCGCCAAGGCACTCGAGAAGGCATCCGACAACCCGGCCCTCAAGGCCTGAACACCGAGCCCCCACCCATGAACATCGTCTTCTGGATTCTTCAGGCCGTCCTCGCGCTGCTGTTTCTCGCAGGCGGGTCGTACAAGGCATTCTCTTTCCAGCAGCTCGCGAGCCAGTTCAGCGAGGTTCCCCTCGGAGCATGGCGGGCACTCGGCTTCCTTGAAATGGCCGGTGGCGTGCTGCTCATCATCCCGGCGGCGTTCAAGTGGATGCCCAGCCTCACCGCGCACGCGGCCGCGGTGCTCACATTCGAGACGTTCGCGCTCGCCGTGCTGTACGCGCGTCATTCGACGAAGCTGACGCCCGAGAACCCGATGCTCTGGTCGCTCGTGATGGGTGTGCTGCTCGCCTTCGTGACGTACGGCCGCTACGTCCTCAAGCCGGTGGTGGCAGCCGCCGCGTGACGCGATGACGGACGATGCCCGCGACATCGCCCGTGAGTTCAGCGCGGGCGCCGGCGCGCATCACGGAACAGCCACCAGCAGCGAGGGCTTCTCGGCGCCCTCGGGCAGCCACAGCGAGCCCAGCTCCAGCGTCGAGGACGGGAAGGGGTCGGCCCGCACCAGCGCGTCATCCTCGTAGCTCCCCGTCAGGAGCCAGCCCCGCTTGACGCGCTGGTACACCTCCAGCGTGCGCGCGGCGGGGTCCACCAGCCACACGTGTGACACGCCCGCGCGCGCGTAGAGCGGCAGCTTGCGCGCGCGGTCCAACGCGGCGGTGGAGGGCGTCAGCACCTCGCAGACCCAGTCCGGCACCAGCGTGAGGAAGGGGACGTCAGGCTCGAAGGGGACGTCCACGCGCTCGCGGCGCCAGCCGGCCATGTCCGGCACGAGCATGTCGTGACCGAGGTGCAGCTCGGGCGCGCGCAGGAAGCACCAGCGGCCACTGCCGCCACGGCGCTTGTCGAGCTGCTCACCCAGCTCCACGCCCAACATGAAGGCCGCGCGCGTCTGCGCGGCCGTGGGACGAGGCGAGGCGACCAGCTCCTCGTCCAGAATCTCCCCCACCCAGCCCGAGGGCAGGGCCGAGAGCATCGAATGGTTCGCCAGGGGGATGATGCCTTCAATCACAGCGCCTCCGAGAATCACCGGTTGAGGCGGGCATTCTATGGAGCCGTCTGACACGTCCTCCGCTCGACGGAAGGCGTCATTTCCCGATGCAGAAGCGCTGGAAGATTGCGTCCAGCAGGGCCTCCGAAACGACGGTACCGGACACTTCGCCGAGCGCCTCCAGCGCGAGCCCCACTTCACCGGAGACGACTTCCAGGGTGGACACGCGCGAGGCACTCTCCGCGCGGCCCAGCGCCTCGGACGCGCGACGCAAGGCATCGGCGTGACGCTCGGAAACCAGGGCCACCGCCGAGGGCGTGCCACCGCCCCACAGCCGCCCGAGCATGTCGTCGCGAAGCGCGTCCACACCTTCACCCGTGAGGCCACTCACACGCTGGCGCGGCGAGCTGGATACCTCGGCCACATCACACTTCCCGTCCACCACCAGCACGGGCGCGCTCCCCACGTCACGCGTCCACGCCTCCACGTCCGCCTGTGTGACACCCGGCGGAAGCACGAGCACCGCCAGGTCCACGCCCGCGAGCAACTCCCGCGTTCGCGCGATGCCCAGCGCCTCGACACGTCCCGGCGTCTCCCGAAGCCCCGCGGTGTCGAAGAGCGTCACCGCCAGCCCGTCCCACTCGACCCGGGCCTCCAAGGCATCCCGCGTGGTGCCAGGCTCGTCATCCACCAGCGCGCGGGCCTCGCCCACCAGCCGGTTGAACAGCGTGGACTTGCCCGCGTTGACGGGACCGAACAGCGCCACGCGAGCCCCTCTGCGCACCAGCCGGCCCCGGCCCGCCTCGGCCAGCAGCGCCTCCGCCTGGGCACGCAGCGCGGTGACACGCCCGCCCACGTCCTCGTCCGCGCCTTCCGCCTCGTCAGGGAAGCTGAGCACGCCCTCCATGTCCGCATGCAGCGCGCGCAGCGGCTGCTCCAGCGCCTGCACGCGCGAGGCGAGCACACCGGAGAGCCCCGCCGCCGCGGCACGCACCGCGGCCTCCGAGTCCGCTGCCACCAGGTCCGCCACCGCCTCCGCGCGCGTCAGGTCCAACCGCCCGTTGAGGAAGGCCCGGCGGGTGAACTCACCGGGCGCGGCGTGGCGCACGCGCGCGTCCTCCAGCGCCCGCGTCAGGAGCAGCCGCAGCAGCCGCGGACTGCCGTGGGCCTGAAGCTCCACCACGTCCTCGCCCGTGAAGGACTGAGGCCCGCGGAAGTAGAGGAAGAGGCCCTCATCGAGCGAGCGGCCCTCCGCATCCACGAAGGACGCGAGGTACGCATGGCGCGGCGTGGGCTGCGCGGGCACACCCGGGGCCAGCAGCCGGCCCACATCCAGGGCCTCGGGGCCCGACAGCCGGAGGATGCCCACGGCGCCCGCGGCAGGTGCGGTCGCCAGGGCCGCGATGGTCATGGAAGAAGACGTCATACGCGGCCGCTGGAGCGCATCCAGCCTGAACGAACAGCGCGGGCCCCGCTGCTTCAGCGGGCCCCAATGGGAGGCGTGGAGCCGCGAGCGGCCTTCTCCACGGCCTCGCGGTTCTCCTCGATGTACCGCTCCACGGCCTCGTCCTCGAGCTCCAGGTCCCGTAGGACGCCCGGGTAGACGAAGCGGAACGCGGGGGACTCCTCATCCCCGCGAAGGCGGAAGCTCATCTTGAGCACCGCCGCGCCGTACAGCTTGTCCTTGAGAGCTTTCGCCTTGCCCATCCCTCGTCTCGCTTCGGGAGCCCCGGCGCGCGCGGCGCGCCCAGCGGCTCACGCGTCGAAGTCGTCCTCGTCGTCGTCCGGCAGCATGCTCCGCTTGGGAAGCGGGGCGGGCTTGTCCGGAGTGAACACCACGCGGCGGTTTCGGCCCTCGCCCTCCGCCGACACCTTCACGCCACCCACTCCTTCTACTGACGTGAGGACGCGCGCGCGGTCTTCAAGCTTCATGGCGGCAATCGCGTAGAAGCGGCCCAGGCTGCCCGACTTCTCCGCGAGCTGTCTGACGGCCGCCTTCAGCGCGGCATCCTCTTCCACCGTCACCGAGCGCTCATCCCCCTCGCCCTTGCTGGCGGGAGCGGCCTTGGCGGCGGGCGCCTGCGCACCCCGCTGGCCTCCCTTCGCCGGAGCAGGCGCTGGCGCCTGGGCCGCCGCGGCACGGGGCGCGGCGGGGGCAGGGGCGGCCGGAGCCGCGGCTTGAGCCGCCGCGGCCTGGGGCTCACGGCGCTGCCGGGGCTCCGGGTGCACACCCGCACCCAGCATCACCCAGCGCCGGTCGGCGCCAGGGCGATGCAGCATCTTGTTCAACAGGAACTGGAGCGAGTCCACCACCTGGCTGCGCCGTCCCACCTCCACGCCGGGAGGCGGTGCGGGCTCGAAGTGGAGCGCCACCGACAGGCTGCCATCGGCGGCGTCCTTCATGTCCAGCCGCGCCGGGAAGCCCATCAGCCCGAGGATGTCCCCGAGGAGCTTCTCCACACGGCCCCGGAACTCTCCGGCCGAATCGCCGGAGGCCGGGGTGGACGGCGTCTGCTGGGGAACCTGCTCGCTCACTTGCGTCTGCCTCCCGCACCGGCCACCGCCGGCGTCCCACCGCCCGTCTGGGGCTTGTTCCGGTCCAGCCACTTCCGCAGGCCGTACTGCTGCGCGATGGAGAGGATGTTGTTCGTGAAGATGTAGAGCGACAGGCCGGCCGGGTACTGAAGCAGCGTCAGCGTGAAGATGATGGGCAGGAACCAGGTCATGATCTTCGCCTGGGTCGCATCCATCATCTGCGGCTGCATCTTCTGGGTGATGACCATGGACACGCCCAGCGCCAGCGGCAACAGGTACGTGGGGTCCTTGTAGGTCAGGTCACGCCAGATGGGCCCGATGAAGGGCTCGCCGTAGATGTCGAAGCTGTTGCGCAGCGCGGTGAACAGGGCAATCCACACCGGCATCTGGATGAGGAGGGGGAGACACCCGCCCAGCGGGTTCACCTTGGCCTCCTGGTACAGCTTCATGATTTCGAGGTTCTGCTGCTCGCGGTTGTCCGCGTGCTTCTTGCGGATCTCCTCCATGCGCGGCTGGAGCTTCTTCACCTCTTCCATGCTGACCATGGAGCGGTAGGTGAGGGGCAGCAGGACGAGCTTCACCACCACCGTGAGCAGGATGATGGCCACGCCCCAGTTGCCGGTGACGCCGTAGAAGAACTTCATGACCCACAGCAGGACCTTGCAGATGACGGCCCAGATGCCGAAGTCCACCGTCTCCGCCAGCGGCGGGTGGAACGTCGCGTCCGTCAGGCCGGTGGACGCGCGCAGCGAGGCGCCGGGCACCTGGGCCAGGATGTCCGTATCCTTGGGGCCGAAGTAGCCGCCGAAGCGCAGCGTCACCGTCTCGCCCGGCGCGGCCGTAATCGGGAAGGACGCCGTCACCTTGCGCAGGGTGGGCGTGGCCTCGAAGGAGCACGAGCCGGCGCGCGGCCCCTCCAGCGGGTAGAGCGCGGACAGGAAGTACTGCTGGTCGATGCCGAAGAACTGAATCTGGCCGCGGGTCTCCTCGGCGTCCGGGTGGTCGTCGCCCGGGCTCATCTTCTGGAGCTCGTCACCCACCCAGCAGGCGGAGCGGCTCAGGTTGCCCACGCCGCCGAAGAAGGACGGCGCGTGCTCGAAGTTGGGGTCGATGGCGCGGTTGTGGTGCACCTGCAGCTCGCCGCTCTGCGGCTGGCCGGAGGTGTTGCGCACCTGGAGCGTGTAGCTCAGCTCGAACCCGTCCATGGGCCACTTGACCGTCTTCACGACCTCCCACGGGCCGCGGCGGCCCGTGAAGGTGACGCCGTCCGCGTTGCCGGGGGCGCCTTCATCCAGGGCGTAGTTCAGGTCCGCGGGCAGCGGGTTGGCGCCGGTGATGGACACGGCCAGGGGCAGCGGCTGGCCCGGGGTGGGGCGCGCCAGGTCCATCTGCGGCGCGGGGGGAATCTCCTTGCCGAACAGCTTCTGGAAGCCCTGGGAGACGGTGAGCTCCTGCTGCTCCCGCATCTTCGCGCCCTTGAGCACGGCGGCAGTGAGGCCGGCGCCCTCGGAGGAGAAGGCGTAGGTGGCCTCGTCGCGCTGCAGCTCCACCTTGCGCGCCGGAGGCGGCGGGGCCTCCGCGGTGGCGCCCGTCCCGGTACCGCCTTCGGGAGGCTGGACGGCCGGGGGGGTGCCGGCATCGGCGGGTGCCGTGGCCACCACGCCCGCGTCGGGGATTTCCGAGCCGGGCGGAGGCGGAGTGGGCGCGAAGAAGAAGGTGTAGACGGCAGTGGCCGCGAACGAGAGGGCCAGGGCCGCCAGCAGTCGCTTCTGCGAATCGTTCGACTGGGGCGAGAGCGGATCGTTCATAGACTCCCCCCTCCACGAGGGAGAGGGCGGCAATGGGTGGAACCCCTCGTCACGGCACCGGGTCGATACCGCCGGGGTGGAAGGGCTGGCAGCGCACGAGCCGCCAGAGAGTGAGCCACGACCCCTTGAGGCCGCCGTGCTTCTCCAGCGCCTCCATGGCGTACGTGGAGCAGGAGGGATGGAACCGGCACACCTTGGGGAGCAGCGGTCCGAGGAACTTCCGGTAGAAGCGGATGGGCAGCGAGATGACGAAGGCCAGGGGGCTCATCTGGGCGGCTCCTTCGGCTTCGTCTCCGCGGCGCGGGGCAGTCGCTGCAGCTTACGGGTGACACCGTCAAAGGCACGCGACAACGCCGGAAAGGAAGCATCCTTCGCGGAGGAGCGTGCCACCAGGACGACGTCCAGGCCTGACGGCCATTGCATGCGGCGCTTCCGAAAAAGCTCCCGCAAGACGCGCCTCAAGCGCGCTCGGACGACGGCGTTGCCCACCTTGCTCGACACGGTCAGGCCAACACGTGAGTACGGTCGGCCATTGCGCTTCACGAGGGCCAGGAGGCAGTCCGAAGGGACTTTGTGCCCGCCTTCCTGGACCTCGAGGAACTCGCGCCGTTGAAGCAGGCGCAGGGCCTTGGGGAAGCGCTGGTCTGCCGGGCGGGACTGGCCCGGCGTCGCACCCTCGGCCCTCACACGCGAACTCGCTTACTTCTTGGGAGCGGACACGACGAGCCGCTTGCGACCCTTCGCACGACGGCGCTTGAGGACATCCCGGCCGCCCTTCGTGGCGTTCCGCTTGCGGAACCCGTGGGCGCGATTGCGGCGGACCTTCGACGGCTGGTACGTGCGCTTGGACACGGCTCTTACTCCTTGGTGATGACGGCGGCGCCTCCTACCGCTCCGGCGCGACCTGAACTAGGGAAAGGGGCGGGTCCGTACCCCCATTTCCAGGGTAAGTCAACGTTGGATCACCTTCGCCCACTCTGGAAACCCCATTGGCCCGGTGGAAAGCCCGGAGCCAGGTGGGACAGTGAAGGTCTGGGTGATACAGGAAGCAGGATGCTCCCCGCCCAACGCACGGCGGGGGCACTTTAATCGCGGACAGCGAATGCGTCTGGTTTCCGAGCGCTTTTTCCTGGCCGGGCAAGCGAGTTCACTCTGTCGCGGGTGAATCTGGTGGTGGTGGGCCCCCTGACGCGAGCCTCCTGGTTGCCGAACGCGTGGCACCTGCTGCCCATGGCCACACCTCGCCTTAAGTCCCCACGCAAAAGCCGGACGCTTTGCAGGACGGACTCTCAGTCAAGACGGATTGCTCCATCCCCCAGTGCTTGGGGTGGGGGCCGGGAGGATCCACAACCCTCCTGGGTTGGCACGTTCCTGGTGGATCCGCTCCGTCCGGAAAACCCCTCGTGGCCACGGCGGTTTTGGCCGGTTGCTTGATCCACCTGGAACCGTCTGTTAGCACCGCCGAACGCCCGTCGTTCCCCTGCTTTTGCACGTTTGAGACACGCGTGAACGCCCTCGCCCAAGCCGCTACCCCCCTCCCAAGTGCTGGAATTCTCTGGGCTCGGATGCTGGATGCCATCCGCCAGGAGAAGTTCGACTACGCGCTGAGATGGCTGGAGCGGATGCGCCCGCTGGAGGTGCGTGACGGCGCCCTGGTGATGGGCGTTCCGGACCGCTTCTTCCGCGACTGGGTGGATGACCACTACCGCCCCATGCTGGATGTCCAGCTCGCGCGGATGGGGGAGGGCCTGACCTCCATCGCCTATGAGGTCGTGGAGGGCCTGGAGCCGGACCCGCATTTCCCACCCACACCCTCAGTCAAGGCGAGCGCCACGCGCCCGGGCCGGCTGAACGCGCGCTTCACCTTCGACACCTTCGTGGTGGCGGACAGCAACCAGCTCCCGGCCGCCGCGGCGCAGGCCGTGGCCGACAAGCCGGGCCACCACTACAACCCGCTCTACATCTACGGCGGCACGGGCCTGGGCAAGACGCACCTGCTCCAGGCAGTGGGCAACCTCATCTGGGAGCGGGATCCATCCCAGCGCGTGGTGTTCCTCTCCAGCGAGCAGTTCACCAACGAGTACGTGGAGAGCGTCCGCGAGCACCGCATGGGGGACTTCCGCCGGAAGTTCCGTGAGGAGTGCGACGTGCTCCTCCTCGACGACATCCAGTTCCTCGGCAAGCGTGAGGAGACGCAGAAGGAGTTCTTCTACACCTTCAACACGCTCTACGAGATGAACAAGGCCATCGTCCTCACCAGCGACACCGTGCCCGCGGAGATTCCGGGCCTGGAGGACCGGCTGCGCAGCCGCTTCGCCATGGGGCTGATGACGGACATCCGCGAGCCCACCTACGAAACGCGGGTGGCCATCCTCCAGAAGAAGGCCGTGGCCGAAGGTCTGGACCTGCCGGACTCGGTGGCGCACTTCATCGCCAAGCACATCCAGAAGAACGTGCGCGAGCTGGAGGGCGCGCTGGTGAAGCTGTCCGCGGTGCACAGCCTGACGCGCCAGCCAGTGACGGAGGAATTCGCGTCCCAGGTGCTGCGCGACATCCTCCCCGCTCACAGCGCGGTGGACGTGGAGGCCATCCAGCGCGAGGTGGCCCGCTTCTACAAAGTCACGGTGGAGTCGCTGAAGGAAGACCGCCGGCACAAGGCCCTGGCCCATGCGCGCCAGGTGGCCATGTACCTCAGCCGCAAGCTGACGAAGAGCTCCTTCCCGGAAATCGCCGCGCGCTTCAGCAAGGACCACTCCACCGTCATCTCCGCGGTGCGCAAGGTGGAAGGTCTCCGCGTGACGGATGCCACCGTGCAGCGTGAGTTGGCGGAGCTGGAATTGAAGCTCGGCAATCCCTGAAACGGCCGTGCCTTTGTTTCATGTCGGACGCCACGCGCCCGCGTGAAACGGGCCGTGGCCGGCTCACGCGCAACCAGGATTGACGCTCGGGCGCGTATGCGGGGGCGTGAGCCCGCGCCTGAAGAGCCTGGTCCTGCTGCTCGCCGTGCTCACGGCAGCCGCGCTGTGGCGTGCGGGCCAGGAGACACAGACGCCGGCTTCTCCTGAGACACCGCCGGCCGTCTCACACGCCTTGGACGATGAAGCCCCCACACCGGCTCCCGAGGAAATCCTTCCGGGCGTGAAGGGGCGGGAGCGGGTGCTCGTCGTGGGCCACCGGCTTCGTTACACGTTCGACCTGGACCTCCGGACCCACACGGACCTTTCGGCTGGCGCGCGCGAGTCCCTGCACACCGGCTGGAGCGGCCTGTTCGAACTCACCTACCTGGGCGCGGAGGGTGAACAGCACCTGTTCTCCGGCCACCTCATGCCCACGCGGGTGGCCATGGACTCCGGTGAGACGCTGGCGCCCGGTGACGCAGCGCTGCAGGCGCTCCGGGGCATGTTCGAGCGGCCGGTGTACGTGGGCCAGGACGTGCGGGGCCGGGTGATGGCCGTGCACTTCGATGCGGCGCAGGACGCGTCTGCGCGGCGGCTCGTGCGCCTGCTGCTCGCGTCGACGCAGTTCGTGGCGGAGGACGGCCCCCGCTGGCGCACCGAGGAGCCGGACTCGCGCGGTGACGTCGAAGCCGTGTACCGCGCGGGTGGCAGCGCGAACACCTACGTGAAGACGAAGCGGCGCTACCTGCGCGCGGGCTCGGCGGTGCTCCCCCGGCTGCAAGGGCACCTGGACTTCACCCTGTTCTCGAATGGGTGCGTGAAGGAGGCCACGGGCTCGGAGGTGGTGGAGCTGGGCGGCGCCGGCACGGGGTTCCCACGCATCCGCGAGGAGACGCGGGTCGCGTTGACCCACGTGGGCGTGGACTACCTGCTTTCGTCGCTGAGGCCGTTTGACGCCGTTCGGGCGACGTTGCGGTCGGAGCGGCTCACGGATTCGGCAGGCATGGAGGGGGCTTCGCTGGAGGCGCGGGACAGGCAGCTCGTGAAGGGGGCGAAGCTGGATGACTTGCTGCGGTCGCTGGCGAAGCGCGAGGGCCTGGCTACGGCTCGGCTGCGACTGACGGCCTTGTTCCGACAGAATCTGGCGGACGTGGATCGAGCCGTGGCGCTGATTCATCAGGGCGCCGCGGACGCGGTGCGCTCCGAGCAGATGCTGGAGGCGCTGGCCAGCGCGGGGACGCCAGGGGCGCAGCGGGCGCTGGTGTCCGTGTTGGAGGGGGAACGGATCCGGCCGAAGACCCGGGCCCACGCGGCACGGGCCGTAGGACGGATGGAACGGCCTTCGCTGCTGCTCGGTGATGCGCTGGAGCGCGTGGTGGATGGGACGCGGGACGCGGGGGTGAGGAGCGCGGCGGCGCTGTCGATGGGGGCGCTGTCGAAGGCGTTGGAGGTGGCAGAGCCGGGCCGGAGCCAGGCGCTGGTGGAGGGACTCGTGAGGCGCTGCCGCACGGGTACTTTGGAGCCCGAGGTCTGTCTAGATGCCCTGGCCCGGGCAGGGGCTCCGGTGGGATTGGCCTACGTGAAGTCGGCGCTCGTGCATCCGGAGGCGGCTGTTCGGGGTGCGGCGACGGAGGCACTGAGCGCCATCCCTGGCGCGGCGGTGGATACCCTGCTGGACCAGGTGATGCTCGACGACCCGAGCCCGCGGGTTCGTGCGCTCGCGGTGAAGGCTGTCTCTCAGCGGGTCGTCGGCGCCCACATGGAAGCGCTGGCCCGGGTGCTGCGCGCCGAGCGAAGTGAGCGCGTCCGCATCGAAGTGGTGCGGCTGCTGGGCCAGTCGCAAGCCGTGGAAGCTCCCGCCGCGGCCCTGCTTCGCGATGTGGCCGCGAACGATGGGTCCTCGAGCGTGCGCGCGCTGGCGGCGTCACTGCTCCGCGAGTAGGGCGGGGGGCCGGGCGGATGAGTTCGCCCGGCATCCATTCCACTTCGAAGCGCTACGCGTCCTTGCGGCGACGCCCCATGACGACCCGCATCAGTCCCACGAGCACCCACGGGAGCAGTGCGGAGGGGACGCTCAGTGCGCAGCGGGGGGAGGGGCCTCGGAGATGCTCTCCAGGGTCTCTCCGACGTCCTCCTCCGCCAGCGCCTCCAGCAGGTCGCCCATCGCGACAATCCCCACCAGCTTCTTGTCCCGGTCCAGCGCGAGGATGCGGCGGACCTTCTTCTCCTTCATCTTCTCCGCCACCACGGAGATGTCCTCGTCATCGAAGGCGTATTCGAGCTGCTCCGTCATCGCCTCCGCCACCGTCGTGCTGTTGGGGTCCTTTCCCTGGGACACCGCACGCACCACGATGTCGCGGTCGGTGATGATGCCCATCAACCGGTCACCATCACACACGGGCAGCGGGCCCACGCTCAGCTCGCGCATCTTCAGCGCGGCGTCCTTCAATGAATCCTTCGCGTTGATGACCGTGACGTCCTTCGTCATCACGTCTTGTACCTTCCGCATCACACGGCTCCTTCCTTGGGTTCAGGCCTCGGGTACCCACAGCGAGCGCAGGTCCGCGGGGAGCTGGCCCATGACGTCGTCGGCCTCGCCCTCGCTGATGTGATTTCGCACCGTGACGAACACGGCCCGGGCCAGGCGTTCAGCCTCGTTGGGCGTGGTGTCGAGCTCCTCGGCCACCATGGCGAGGAACTGCTCCAGCTTGTACTTCCGAGCGACCTTGCCCTCGTGCCGAGGACACCGCTTCAGCATGTCCTTCACCTTCCGCGGAAGCTGGGCCTCCAGGTGCTTCGCCTCGGTGTCCATGAGGCGTTGCTCCAGCAGGCACAGCACGGACTGCGCGGCCTTCTCCGCCAGGTCACGAACGACGCCCGCGTTCGCTTCGAGGTCCTTCAAGAAGGCCGTATAGGTCTGCGCCGCATGCGACTCGCTGCGCTGCTCCTTGAGGCTGGGCGTAGCGCCCCGGCCCTCCGCTGCCTCTCCCTGCTCCTCACGTATGTTCGCCATGACGGTGGCCTCCCCGGTGTCGGGCTTGGGTCTCTTCCGTGAGCGTGGGCACCCCACGTTCCCCAGGCACCGGCCGCCCCCCGCGCGCCGGGACGCCAGGGCGGGAAGCGAGCCATGCACCGGCGGCACCGTCTCGCCGCCGTCAGTCCACCGCGCCGCCGAGCAGCTCCACCAGCCGATGCCCATGCAGCATGAACCCGAACGTCAGCGAGGCCAGCGCCAGGCCCATGGCGCCCAGCGCCTCCCAGCGCCTTCCGATGGGCGGCCGTGCCTCCGGGTCCACCCGCCGCAGCGCCACCGCGCCCAGGACGAGGGTCAGCATGGCCATGGCCATGGCCACGGCCATGAAGAGGAAGCCCAACACGAGCCCCACGCCGAGGAAGGACAGCAACGGCGTGAGCACGAGCAGGAGCAGCGAGCCCACGCCCAGGGACAACGCATGCCGTGCAAGGGGGTTGTTGACCCGCAGGTCCCACAGCCGGCGCAGCTCTCGCTCGGGGACCTCCAGGCGGAAGAAGAGACGGCTGCGCGTGTCGCGGAAGATGTTCACCGCGACCATCAGCGGAACGAAGAACACCAGCGCGGGCGCGCCCATCGACGGCGCGGTGAGCAGCATGGCCAGCAGCGGGACGGCCAGCAGGCCCAGGCGGGCCCAGCGCATGCCCAGGAAGAACGACAGGCCCACGCCCGCGCTGGCCAGACACGCCAGCGCGAGGCCGAATGTCCCCGCCATCAGCGCCCCCAGCGCCAGGAAGAGGAGCAGCTCCGTGACACCCACCACCAGCCAGGCGCTCGCATCCCGCCGTCCCCAGAGCTTGAGCCGGAAGGCCTCCAGGTAGTTCACCTCCGGACGCACCGCGCAGGCAGGACAGTACATGCGGCCCATCACCCACGTCGTGCACTCGGTGCAGACGAAGCTGCCACAGCGCTGACAGGTGGCGCCCGCGAGCGCATCCGGATGGAGGGCGCAGCGGGGCAGGGCACCGGATGAGACTTCGGCGGACATGATTTCAGTCTCTCATGCTGACCAGGAACCAACATCCTGGCGCGCTGCGTCTTCCCGCCACCATTCCCTACCCACGTCACCGGACGTGCGTGCTAAGCGCGTCACGTGAGTCATTGGCATCGAGACCCGGAGGCACCTTGTTCCGAATGAAGGCCCTCGTCGCCGCAGCCCTCGTGTTCAGCGGGCCGCCGGCGCTTGCCCAGACACCGACCCCCCAGGAGGCGAAGCCGCTGGAGCCCGGCCGCGAGGCGCTCGCCATCTCGTATGAGAAATACGCGCTGCCCAACGGCCTGGAGGTCATCCTCTCCGTGGACCGGAAGCTGCCGGTGGTGGCCGTCAACATCTGGTACCACGTCGGCGCGTATCACGAGCAACCTGGCCGCACCGGCTTCGCGCACCTGTTCGAGCACATGATGTTCCAGGGCTCGCGCAACGTGGCCGACGACGTCCACATCGCCCGGCTGGAGCAGTTGGGCGCCACCGACCTCAACGGCACCACCAGCTTCGACCGCACCAACTACTTCGAGACCGTCCCCAGCAACCACCTGGAGACGGCGCTGTGGCTGGAGAGCGACCGCATGGGCTTCCTGCTCGACGCCATCACGCCGGAGAAGCTGGAGACGCAGCGCGAGGTGGTGAAGAACGAGCGGCGCGAATCCATTGAAACCGCGCCATACGGCGCCGCCCGCGAGAAGGCGTGGCACGCGCTCTTCCCGCTGCCGCACCCGTACCACGGGGACGTCATCGGCTCGATGAAGGACCTGAACGCGGCCAACGTGGACGACGTGAAGGACTTCTTCCGCAAGTGGTACGCGCCGTCCAACGCCACGCTGGCCATCGTCGGTGACTTCGACGTGGCGAAGACGAAGGCGCTGGTGGAGAAGTACTTCGGCACGCTGCCCAGCCACGCCCGGCCGCAGCGGCCGGAAGTCGCGCCGGTGAACCTCACCGCGCCCGTGGTGCTGCGCGAGGAGGAGCGCGTGGCCCGGCTGCCGCTCTTGTCCATCCAGTGGCTCACGCCCGCGTACCTGGAAGAAGGGGACGCCACCGCGGACGTGCTGGCCACCGCGCTGTCCACCGGCAAGGCCAGCCGCCTCTACCGCCGGCTGGTGCTGGACAAGGAGCTGGCCCAGAGCGTCAACGCCACCCAGCAGAGCCAGGGCGCGCAGTCCGTCTTCTCGGTGGACGTGGTGGCGCGGCCCGGCGTGTCCACGGACACGCTGCTCCACGAGGTGGACGCGGTGCTGGACGAGGTCCGCCAGCAGGGCATCACCCCGGAGGAGATTGCCCGCGCCCGCACGCGCTACGACACGCGCACGCTGGCCGGCCTCCAGTCCGTCGGCGGCTTCGGCGGCAAGGCGGACGTCCTCCAGAGCTACAACCACTTCGTCGGCGAGCCCAACTACGTGGCCCAGGACCTGGCTCGCTACGAGTCGGTGACGCCCGAAGCCGTGAAGCAGTTCGCCCAGGACACGCTGCGCCCCGGCGCGCGCGTCATCCTCCACGCGGTGCCGCCCGCACGCCGGCAGGCGCCCCTCGACTCGAAGGAGCGCCACTGATGCGCCGCCTCTTCTCCGCCCTGCTCGTCACCACGCTGGCCGCCTGCGCCAGCAACCCGAAGCCCGCGCCGGCCAATCCGGACTCGCCCGCGCTGGGTGAGAAGGCGGCCCCGGCCGAAGCCACGGCTGACGCCGAGTCCTTCCGCGCCACGCCGCCCCAGCCCGGCAAGGCGCCGGACCTGGTGCTTCCCACCTTCCAGAGCGCGAAGCTGGACAACGGCATCACCGTGATTGTGAGCACGCGGCGGGAGCTGCCGCTCGTGTTCGCGGGCGTGGCCTTCGCCGCGGGCAGCGCGCAGGACCCCAAGGGCAAGGAAGGGCTCGCCGAGCTGACGTACCGCATGCTGCTGGAAGGCGCGGGCAAGCGGGACACGGTGGCGCTGGACAACGCCTTCGCGGACCTGGGTGTGACTCCCGCCATGGACGTGCAGGCGGACGGCGCGCAGGTGGGCGTGCGCGTGCTGACGCGCAACCTGGACGCGGCCATGGCCCTGCTGTCGGACGTGGCGCTGCGACCCGCCTTCAACCTCGACGCGTTCGAGCGCCGCAAGAAGCAGCAGCTCGCGGACCTGGCGCGCGCGATGGGGCAGCCCGGTGTGCTGGCGCAGCTGGCCTACCTGGAGGCCGTGTTCGGGCTGGACCACCCCTACGGACACCTCCCCGACGGCACGCCCGCGTCCGTGCAGGCGCTCACCCTGGCGGATGTCATGGGCTTCTACCGGAAGCACACCGGCCCCAAGGCCCAGGCGGTCATCCTCACCGGTGACATCAGCCTGGAAGAAGGGGTGGCCCTGGCGAAGAAGCACTTCGGCTGGTCGAAGAACAAGGCCACGCCGCCGCCTCCGCCGCCGGCCACGAAGGCCCCGCCGCGTCAGCAGGTGTACGTGGTGCCCAAGCCGGGCCTGGACCAGACGCTGCTGCTGGTGGGCCGCGCTGGCATCGCCGCGGGGAACCCGGACGAGTACCCGCTGGAGCTGGCCACCACCGTGTTCGGTGGCTTCTTCGGCAGCCGCCTCAACATGAACCTGCGGGAGAACAAGGGCTACAGCTACGGCGCGGGCGCCAGCCTCTCTCCGCGCCTGGGCGTGGGGCCGCTCACCGCGTACAGCTCCGTGCGCCAGGACGTGACGGGCCCGGCCTTGAGCGAAGTGATGAACGAGCTGACGGGCCTGAAGAACCGGCCCATCACCGCCGAGGAGCTGGAGGCCGCGCGCGAGGGCCTCATCCGCGCCTTCCCGGGCGCCTTCGAGTCCGTGGAGGGCCTGGGTGCCAGCGCCGCGGCGCTCTTCATCACCCGCCGCCCGCTGGACGAGTTCAACCGCACCGTGGAGGGCCTGCGCGACGCCAGCGCCGCGGACGTGCAACGCATGGCCGAGCAGTACCTGGACCCGGCCTCGATGCAGATTGTCCTCGTGGGTGACCCGGCGACCATCCAGGAGCAGGTGACGCCGCTCGGGCTGGGCAAGCTGGTGCCCATCGAGCCGGATGAAGCACCGGTGCCGCGCGCGGCGAAGTAGCACGCAGGCCGTCCTCCCGGGCCGTGGTGGCGAGACCTTGCTCGCGAGCCACGGCCCGGTGTTTCACGGGGTACGAGGTCCGAAGGTCCGGGCCTCCCCTGCGGCTCAGCGGTTGCGCGCCTCGTCTTCCTCGTCGGAGACCTGCCGCTCCTCGGCTCGCTCGCGGCCCCGGCGCTCGCGCTCCAGCTCGTCCGCCTCGTCGATGGGGCTGCGGATGTCGGGGACGTAACCGCCCACCTCGGAGTCACTGTCCAGGGCGAACTTCTGCTCGCGGGTGTCGCGGATGGAGTCCGCGGAGTACAGCGGCAGGGTGTCGTCGGCTTCCAGTCCCCGCTCCACGCGGTCCGGCGCATAGGGGGGCTTGGTGGCCGCCTCCTTGCCTCCCGTGTACGGGTCGTACTTCCTGTTCGGCATGGTGCGCTCCTCGTCGAAGTGGGTACCGCTCCGAAGCTGAATGTCGGAGCGCGCTCGCGGCGCACCAAGGTCCCCGCGGAGGACTGGGGGCACGCCCGGCCGCCCGGCTCACGAGGAAGATGGGGACGCCCGGAGGCATCCCCAAGTTGCCCACAGGTGGGCCACCCACCGTCGTGTCACTTCCCGAGGAAGCCGAGCAACGCCGCGTGGAGCTGCTCCGGCGCCTCGGCGTGGAGAGACGTCTGTAGCGCGGAGGCGTCGCGGGCGCGGGCCCTTCGACGCGGGTCCGGAAGACTCTTCTACGCGCCAGCGCCGTTGAAGCGCTGCGGGCGCAGCAGCCGCAACGTCAGCACCAGCGCGATGAACAACACACTGGCGCTCACGGTGACGAAGCGGATGCCCAGCCGGTCCGCCAGCGCGCCCAGGCCCCAGACGCCGGACGCGTACGCGCCGCCCAGCACCATGCTGTACAGGCTGCTCATGCGCGCCTGCAGCTCACGGGGCACGCGCGACTGGCAGTACGCGTGCATCCCGCTCATCAGCATCATGTAGTTGGCGCCGAGCACGAAGATGACGGCGGCGGCCACCTGCAGCGTGGGCGACAGCCAGTACAGCGTGGACACGCCGCCAATGGACGTCGCCACGAGGCCCAGCAGCTTGCGCTGGCCCAGCTTGTCCACCAGCGTGCCCACCAGCAGCGCGGCCGTCACCGCGCCCGCGCCCTGGCAGGTGACGAGCAGCGACGTGGCCGCCGCGCCCTGGCCGAAGACGCGGATGGCGAACACCGGAACCAGGCCGATGAAGGGCGCCACCAGGGCCGCGACCAGCAGCGTGCCCCACAGCATCAGCGAGATTTCCGAATCGCCCCGCGCCACGGAGAAGCCGTGGGCAATCTGCCGCCACAGGCCCTGCGTGGCCTTCGAGGCCGTCCGTGTCAGCGTCTTCACCTGCGACAGCGCCACCAACACCGCGACGAAGGACAGCGTGTTGATGAGCAGCGCCCAGGACGTGCCGCCCATGCTCAGCACCAGCGCGGCCAGCGCCGGACCAATGATGCGCCCCAGGTTGAACTGCGCCGAGTTGAGGCTCATGGCGCTGTGCAAGTCCCGGGGTGGCACGAGCTCCGCGAGCATCGCCGCGAAGGCGGGATTGATGAGCGTGCTGGCGCAGCCGTGGACGAAGGAGATGACGGCCACGACGGGGACGCTGAGCCGGTGCGTGAAGGCCAGCAGCGTCAACACGCCCGCGAGCACCAACTGCACCACCGTGCCCAGCGCGACGTAGGCGCGACGGTCGAACCGGTCCGCGAGCGCGCCGCCCACCGGCGACAGCACCACCGCGGGGAGGAAGGTGAGGGCGACGATGCCACCCGTCCACTCGGCGCGGCCCGTGGCCTCGGTGACGTACACGCCCATGGCCACCGTCTCCATCCAGGTGCCGATGGTGGAGACCAGGGCTCCCACCCAGACCGCGAAGTAGCCGGGGTGGTCGAAGGCGCGAAGCGAGGAGAGACGTGGCAGTCGAAGGGTGCGCACGGCAGGGACCTTTGTATCCCGGAGCCGTGCGACATGCCTGTAGGGGCCGGCAGTTGCTTTGAGCCGCTATGACGGAAGCTGGGACACATCCAGCAGCCGCGCTTCAGCCCGGACTCCAAGTCCGTGAAGCACCCACACGCCGCCGTGCGCACGAGACGCCGTGTCAGCGCATGGAGACAGGGCCCCTGCCGCGGACCTTCACGGTGCCGTCGTCGGAGATGCGCGCGCCCGTCTCCGGGAAGTCAGCCGCGGTGAGGTCACGGACCGCCTTGATGACGGCGCCCTTCGGGTCCGGCACGGCGATGCCCCTGTCCACCTGCTTCGTGGGGAGGATGCGGCCCGCCGTGAAGTCGCCGTCGCGGTTCAACTCGACCTCCAGCACCATGCCCAGGCCCTGCGGACCGCGCAGGTTGAACCGGCCGTAGGTGGCGAAGTTGCCCAGCGAGTAGGCGATGAGCCGGCCCTTGTAGAACTCCATGCCGCGCACCACGTGCGGGCCATGGCCGATGACCAGGTGCGCGCCCGCGTCCACCACCGCGCGCGAGAAGGCCCGCAAATCACCCCGGTCCTCGCCGTGGAACTTCTCCCGGCCCTTGGGCACGTGCAGCGCCTTGCTGCCCTCCGCGCCGCCGTGGAACGACACGATGACGATGTCGTGCTCGGCCGCGGCCACGCGCACCAGCCCCGTCGCCGTGGTCAGGTTGTTGAGGTGGTTGCACGACGGCGACGTGTGGAACGCCACCATGCCGATGAGCAGGCCGTTGCGCTCCACCGTGGCCACCGTGCCCGGCGCGCCGCTCCACGCGATGCCCAGCGCGTCGAGCGTGGACTCCGTCGCGCGGCGGCACTCCTCGCCGAAGTCACCCGAGTGGTTGTTGGCCGTGGACGCCAGGTCCACCCCGGCCTCCTTCAGGTACTGGCCGTATTCGGTGGGCGAGCGGAACGCGTAGCAGTTCTTCGACGATCGGCACTTCTTCGTCTCGCCCGTGTCGCACAGCGGCCCCTCCAGGTTGATGAAGGTGAGGTCCGCGTCCTCCAGCAACGGGCGCACGCCGGCAATCACGCTGCCGGCGCCATCGGGAGGCAGGTGGCCTTCGGGCACGGTGGTGCCCAGCATGACGTCACCCACCGCGCGGATGCGCACCTTCGCGTTGGCCGGCGGGGGAGGGCGGTTGATGAGCTGAGGCCCCTGCGACAGCTTCGCCTGGAGCATGGCCTGCCCACGGGCCTGGGCCAGCGCGCCCTCGAGGTCCGGGTGGTCCGGCTGGAGCTTCTGTACCTCGGACCACTGCGTGTAGGCCTCCGCCCACTGGTTCTCCAGCGAGTGCGCCCAGCCCAGCTCCCAGCGGCAATCCACGCGCGAGGGCGCGGCCTCCACGCAGGCGGACAGTTGGGTGATGGCCGTGGGTGCGTCCTTCGCCTGGAGGGCCTCCATGCCTCGGGCGTAGCTCGTGTCCGGGTCGGCCAGCGGGCCACGCGGGGTCGCGCTCTTGCCCATGGCCAGGGCCGCGGCGCGCAGGGCGGCGGCGCCGGCCTCCGCGGCGGCACGGCCCAGGTCCAGCACCGCGCCGGAGTCACCGGCACGAGGGTAGGCGTTGAGGTCCGTGATGACAGTCTCTGGCGCGGGCGCAGTGCCCTGGGAATCCGGGCCCCGGGTCGAGCTCGAATCGGCGCTGGGGCCTTGCGAGGGAGAGACGTGCTGGGCGGGGGCGGACTCACGCGCCGAAGCAGCACCCGGCGTGGTGGCGAGCGCCATCAAGAGGAAGACGGACGAGGGCATGTCCCGCCATTCTAGAGGCCCTCCTGGGATTCTGTGACAGGGGAGATGACCTCGCCCCGCCCAGCAGCCAGACAGGCGACACACACCTCATCGGTCAGGGTGATGGGATGTGTGTCGCGGCGCGGCCCGGGTTCAACCCAGCACGTCGAGCAGCACCGACCGACGGCGCTGGCGCGGCAGGAACCGCAGCCGCCGCAGCTCCTTGCGCTTCACCCGGTGCTCGATGACGCTGTGGACGGAGAGCGGTCCCGGGCCTCGCAGCAGCAGGCCGAGCGCGATGGCGCCCAGCGCCAGGTTGAACTCGAAGCCGCCCTTCGTGTTGTCGAAGCCCTTGGAGCCATGGACCTTGGCCACGGCGATGGCTTGCGTGACGAGGACGGCCAGCGCGGCGGGGCGCGTGGCGATGCCCAGGATGGAGCTCACGCCCGAGAGCAGCTCCACCACCCCCGTGGCGATGACCCAGGGCTTGCCTGGCTTGAAGCCCAGCTGCTCGAAGAAGCCCGCGTGTTGCGCGGTGCCCTCGGCGCGGAGCTTGGACACGCCATGCACCACCATCGTCGACCCGAGCGACAGGCGCGGGGGCAGCAGGGCCGCTGCCTTCAGGATGCTCGGTTGCTCGGTCAGGGTCGCCACGTTCATACCTGCCACTCCTTGGATGGGCCGGGGCCGTTGACGGAAACCTGGGTAGGTTGGGTCCGGCATGGGCGCATGGCACGCCGCGGTGATTCCGCCTCCCTTGCTCGGTAGGCATACTGCCGGCCCCAAGGGGCCTGCCTCATGAGGCGGGAGTGGACCCGCATCCCTGGGGTGGCCCCGCGTGAATACCCACTGGTACGAGGCAGTCACCCCGTCATGTCCCTCCGCTGGCCGCTCCTGTCCCTGTCGTTGTTGGTGTCTGCTCCAGCGCTCGCGGTCGACGGCGTCGCCGTCCGGGTCCGCTGCACGGAGAAGTGCACGGTGATGCTGGATGGAAAGAACGGGTTCCGGGTGAATGACACCACCTGGGAGTTCAAGGGCATCACGCCGGGCTCCCTGCGCATCGACGCCACGGGCGTGCTGGGCCGCCCGCTCGCCGGCAGCTTCGTGGTCATCCCGGACGTGGCGACGGCGGACGTCTTCCTGGCCAGCAACAAGCGCATCATCATCGAGCCCGGCAGCTCCACCATGCCCGGCACACCGGACTGGGCCGAGCCGAAACCTCCCACGCCGGCCTCCACGTCGAAGGCGCCGAGCGTGGCCACCGTGAAGTGCCAGGACGACTGCACGGTGCTGCTCGATGGGAAGCGAGGTCTTCGCCGGGACAACCGGACCTGGGAGTTCCGCGACGTGGCGCCCGGCCAGCGGCGCGTGGAAGGCAGCGGTGGCGTCTTCAACCGGCGGCAGTTCGTGGGCTACGTGGAGGTGCCGGGTGGCTCCGAAGTCACCATCCATGGGGACTCGAAGGGCCGCGTGACGCTCACGGACCAGAAGGACCTGGAGGCGGCGAAGCAGCCCGAGGCGCGCGCGGCGACGACCTCCCGGGTTCACGTGCGCTGCGCGAAGCCGTGCACCGTGCTGATGGACGGGCAGCGCCGGGGCACGAGCAACGCGACGAACCTGAGCCTCCGCGACGTGCCGCCCGGGGAACATGCGCTGGAGGTGGACTTCACGGTGGGCGGGAAGCTGCGGCGCTCGACGCTGGCGGTGCCCGCGGGCCACGAGCTGTTCGTCACCGCGTCCGAGGAGCACGGCATCCAGGTGACGAACACGAAGCCGCTCTCGGGCACGCCGTAGAGAGACGGCGCGGTTGTCAGCGACTCTCCGCGAGGGGCGGATCCATCAACGCCGCCACCTCCGCGGAGTAGCCCCCGGGCCCTTCGCCATGAACGATGAGGGGTGGGCGCACGGCGAGGCCCCGGTCCCTGTCTCGCAGTGCATGCACCAGGAAGCGCGTGGCCGGGGCTCCCACGCGCGCGTGGACGAAGCGCAGCACGGTGGGGTGGAGCTTCGCCTGGGTCAGCAGGCCCAGCACCTCGGCCGCCCGCGCGGCTGGATACACGAGGCTCACGCCGCCGCCGGGCATCAACGCATACCGTGCCGCGGCGACGACGGATGGCGCGTCACACGCCACCTCTGACTTGGACACGGCCCGTTCGTCATCCGGGCTGCGGACCCCCGCGTCGGCGAGGCGGAAGGGTGGGTTGGACACGACGTGGGCGTACTGGCCCCCGGAGACGTGTTCGCGGATCCGTCGCAGGTCCCCGAGCAGCGGAGTGACTTGCGCTTCGCACCCGTTGAGCAGCACGGCGCGCATCAGCCGGGCATGCACGGCGGGCTGGAGCTCCAGGGCATCCACGGGCCCCAGGCCGAACTGCTTCACCAGCAGGAAGGACACCACGCCGCTGCCCGCGCCCAGCTCCAACATCCGCCCGGACTCGCCGATACGTTCGGTGGCCGCGAAGTGGGCCAGCAGCACCGCGTCCAACGTGAAGCGGTAACCCGTCCGCCGCTGGAGCACCCGCACCCCCGCCGTGCCAATGGAGTCGAGCGTTTCGTCCGGGCCGGGCTCGGGCAGGGTGGGTTCAGGCATGGGCTTTCCGCGCAGGACAGTCGTCTCCCAGACAAGAAGACAACTGTCCAGGGCAAGGCCCCCGGCGGCCTGTCAGGCAGGCGCTGCATCGATGAAGGGCCGCCACTTCTTCAATCTATTGGCTCTAGAGGGGCCAGAGCTTCAATAGATCGAGCCTGCGCGGCGGGTATTTCTTAGTGATATCGATGGGTTGCACGCCGATATCTCTTCACGGATCCTTTCAGGAATCTGTTCATGGCAACCCTGGAACAACTGCTCGCCGTACTCGGACGTCAGGTCGAGGTGAAGGGGAGCGAGCTGGCTACCCAGCTCCGGGTGTCGCGCCCGACTGTGTCGCGGCTGCTGGCCTCCGCAGGCCCGAGCGTCTGCCGGATGGGGCAGGGGCCCGCCACGCGCTATGCGCGGACCCGCTCGATTGCCTCCTTGGGCGAACGGGTACGGATGTACCGCGTGGACGAGACCGGCCGCCCACCGCGGAGACGCTCGATGTCTGGGCCGATGCCGCTCAACACGCACTGGCCTACTGGAACCGGCTGGAGCAGACCCCCGAACTCAGCGACACGTTGCGCGGCCACTGCGCACGATGCAGGGACTCACTTGCCGCGCTGATGCAGCGGACACCGGTCTGAGCCGGCGTCCGCTCCGTCTTCCTACGGCGCATAGACGACCGTCAGCACCGCGTTCGCCCCATCCCGGACGAACAGGTACTGCGTGACCGTCTGCGCCTGGGTGAAGCGCAGCCGAAGCTGCGTCTTCCCAGTCTTGCTGATGGCGGAGAGTCCCTCCGCGCTGAAGTCCCCGGAGCTCTTCGCTCCCGCGCTGAACCGATCGATGCCCGCGACGCTGCTCGCCGTGGCCGCCGCTGCCCAGTCCGTCACCTCCGTGTTCGCCGCGTTGAACGTCCCCGCCTTCACGTCGATAACCAGCGTGTTCCCCGCGGGCGTCGACCACGGGTCTCCCGAGCCCGACGAGTAGCTCACCGTCAGGAACGCCCGCGTGACAGTGGCCCCGTCCGGAAGGCTCGACGTGTCGAAGGAGAGGAACGACCGGTTGTACTTCCCATCCGTCCCCCGGCCGAGCGCCAGGTTCGTCATGAATCCCAGCGCCGCCCCGCTGCCATCCGCGTCCGCCTTCAGGTAGCCGTCATCCGCCGCGATGCTGGCGAACTGCACCGTCACCGGCGCCGGGGAGCCCGAGTTGCTCACCGTCACCACCGTGTCGTTGTCCGTCGCCTGATTGCCCGCGGCATCAAACGCACGGGCCCCCAGCGTGTACCCCCCGTTGGACACGGCCGTGCTGTTCCAAGCGAAGGCATATGGCGCCTGCGTGTCCGTGGACACCACCTCGCCATTCACCAGGAACTCCACCCGGGTGACGCCCACCGCGTCCGCCGCATCCGCGGTGACATTCACCGTGCCACTCACCGTGGCCCCGTTCGCCGGCGCCGTCACGTTGACGGTGGGCGGCGTGGTATCCCCCGTGGGCTCGCCTCCGCCTCCCGTCATCCCGAAGAACTTCACCTGGTGGTAGACGGAGCAGAGATTCACATCGCTCAGGTACGCCCCCACCGATCCACAGGCCGCGCTGCCCGTGCCGCCTGGGAACGGGAACTGCGCGTCCATGGCCACCGCGTGGCCCATGCCGGTGAGCTCCCACGTCTCCACCAGCGCGTTGCCCGCGCCGTCCCGGTACACCTTGTGCGGGAAGCCGGACACCGTCTCCACCGTGTCCGGCGTCTGGTCGATGCCGTGCACGTTCGTCCATTGCTCCATCGCCTCGGTGAGGTTCATCACGTTCACCGTGTAGTCACTGGTGCCGTGCCAGATGGTGACGCGCGGATGCGGGCCCGCGTATCCCGGGTACGCGCTGCGGACCATGTCTCCCCACGCGGCGGGCGTGCGATTCACACCCGGGCTCATGCAACTGAAGCCCGCATTCATCGACTCCGCGCACCGGTACGGGCCACCGGAGTGGATGGCCCCGGCGGAGAAGACATCCGGATAGGCGGCCAGCAGCGCGGGCGTCATGTATCCCCCCGCCGAGAACCCCGCCACGAACACCCGCGACGGGTCGATGGAGTACGTGGCCTTCATCGTGTCCACCATCTGCTTGATGGACAGCGCCTCGCCCCGGTCTCGTGAGAAGTCACCGGGCTCGAACCAGTTGAAGCAACTGGTCATGTTGTTGCCACCCTGCTGCTGCGGATAGACGACGTAGAACTTGTAGACGTCCGCCGCCGCGGACCAGCCGGCGCCCTCCATCCCCGCGGCCCGCTGCGTACACCCGTGCATCACCACCACCAGCGGCGCGTTGTCCGGCATGCCGGACGGCACGTGGCGGAACATCTGCAGGTTGCCGGGGTTGCTACCGAAGCTTGTCACCTGCGTCAGCAGGGGCTGGTGCTGCTCCGTCACCTCGGGCTCCACCTCCGGCGCGTCCCCGACGGGAGCGCCACAGCCCGCGAGGCCCGCGAACAGCCACGCGGCAAGAGGCACCCCAGCGGACCACGACCACGGCCAGGAACGGCTGCGACGCTGCTTGAGCATGGTGTCTCCCTGGCGGCCACGAGGGAAAGGGCGGCCGCGGGGCGAAACCTGACTCTTCCGGGAGTCACTGATTCAAGGCGCGTCGCGTCGCATCGCGCTGAAACATGAACCAGGATTCAAATCGCGCACCGCGTCGTGTGGTGTGCTGAAACATGAGTCAGCCCTCAGCTCAGGGAAGACACCGGGCGTCGGGCCGCCCGGCGTCCTCCGGCGGGGCTCAGCGCGCGGCGCGCTCGGCGACGAGCCGCTCCGCCACGTCCAGCACCTTGGCCTCCACGCACACGTCGTCCAGGTGGTTCGCCTCCACCAGGCCGGTGGGGCTCGTCACGTTGACCTCGGTGAGGTAGGAGCCCAGCACGTCGATGCCCACCAGCCGCAGCCCGCGCTTCACCAGCTCCGGCTTCAGGCGCTCGCAAATCTCCAAATCCCGCGGGGTGAGCACGGCCTTCCGGGGCACGCCGCCGGCGGCCATGTTGCCGCGGTGGTCGTCGTCGGACGGGACGCGCAGCACGCCGCCCACCGGCTCGCCCTCCACCAGGAGGATGCGCTTGTCGCCCTGGCGGCTCTCCGGGATGTACGCCTGCGCCATGACGGCCTCGCGGCCGCCCCGGGTGAGCATGTCCACCGCGGAGCGCGCGTTCCGGTCCGTGGCGGACAGGAAGAGGATGCCCTTGCCCGCGAAGCCATCCACCGGCTTGAGGATGGTGCCCGCCGCGTTGCGCGCGATGAAGTCCAGCAGCACCGGCAGCTCGCTGGTGACGCGCGTGTCCGGCATCAGGTCCGGGTAGCGCAGGGAGTAGAGCTTCTCGTTCGCGTCGCGGATGCCCGAAGGCTCGTTGATGAAGACAGGGGGCCGGCCCGTGCCGCACAGCTCCACCAGCTGGGTGGCGTGCAGGAACTCCGCGTCCACGGGCGGGTCCTTGCGCATGAAGAGCACGTCCAGCGAGGACACCGGGCGAGGGGCCTCGTCGAGGATGTCGAAGTGCCGTCCCAACTCGCGGCGCACGGTGACGTGGCGCATGCGCGCCTCCGCGCAGGTGCCGTTGAAGCGCAGCCAGCCCTGTTCGAAGTAGCGCACCTGGTGGCCGCGCTTCTGCGCTTCGAGCATCAACGCGAACGTGGAGTCGTGGTCCACCCGCACTGTCTCGAGCGGGTCCATCAGGAAGCCAATGGTCAGAGGGGCCATACAGTCCGGAATCAGAGGGAGGGGGCGCGAAGATAACCAAGTGCCCCGGGACGTGCCCCTCAATCCCGGTTCTGTGTTTCAGCGCTCGGGGATTTCCGCCAGCTTCAGCCGGAACTGGGTCGTCTCCCCGGCGCTGATCGGCACCGACAGCATGCGCTTCTTGCCGTCCGGGCCCACGATGGTCAGGTCGTGCTCCCCCGCGGGCATGGCCACGTTGAACATCGGCGTGCGGCCCACCCGCTTCTTGCCTCGGAAGACCTCCGCCTCCGGCAGCACCAGCAAGGTCAGCTTGCCCCGGCCCTTCACCGGACGGGCGCTCGCCGCCTCCTTGGAGCGGGAGCCCTCCGCGTCCTCGCCGCCCACCGCGGCGCCCAACGCCTTCGCTGGAACCTCCGCGCTGCCGGCATCCGTGGGCGGGCCCGAGCCCGGTCCCAGGTAGACGGGCAGGTTCGGGTCGTGGTGGGGGAGGGTGCGCAGCGCGCTCGCGTCCTCTTCCTCCACCGTCTCGTTCAGCACCTTCGACAGGTGCCAGGCGGCATAGCCACCGCCCACCAGGATGCCCATCAGCACCAGCCCCCACAGCACATTGGAGGCCTTGCTCTCCGGCGGCTGCGGCTTGTCCTCCACGGCCGCCGAAGCCTTCCGGGGCGCCGCAGCAGCGGGCACCCTGCGCGAGGGCTTGCGCGGCATGCCAGCCACGCCGTTCGACGGCGTCGGGATGTCGTTGCGCTCGGGGAGGTAGGGCCCGTCATCACTGCGCAGCGCCCGCTTCGCGGAGTCCAGCATGACGCCGTTGGTGGTGCCGTCCGCGGACTCCAGCATGACGCGCGTGGCGGACATGCGCTCGGCGAACCAGTCCTGCATCAGCGCGGCCCGGTCATGCGCGTCCAGCAGCAACTTGCCCGCCGCCGCTTCAATCGCCCGAGCCATGTCCCGGCCGTTGGCGAAGCGCTTCTCGCGGCTGCGCTCCAGCGCCCGCATCACCACCTTGGACACCTCTTCGGGCACGTGCGGCGCGACGTGCGAGGGCCAGGGGACGGGCGCCTCCAGAATCTTCATCATCTCGTCGCGCTCGTTCTTGCCCGCGAACAGGCGCGCGCCGGTGATGAGCTCGTGCATCATCACCCCGACGGAGAACAAGTCACTGCGGCCGTCCAGTGTATCGCCCCGCACCTGCTCCGGGGACATGTACCCGGTGGTGCCCTTCACCGTGCCGACGTTGGTGCGCTCCAGGCTGTCCTTCGCCTTGGCGATGCCGAAGTCGAGCAGCTTCACCACGCCGTCGTACGTCACCATGATGTTCTTCTGGGCGACGTCGCGGTGGATGACGGGGCTGGGCGCGCCAGAGGGCGCCGTATAGGTGTGCGCGTAGTGCAGCGCCATGCAGACGTCGCGCGCCACCGACAGCGTGAAGCCCAGCGGGAGCTGCTCCTGGCGGCGCAGACACGCGCCGGTAATCTGGTTCAGGTTCTGCCCGGCGATGAACTCCATGGCCAGGTAGAGCCCGTCTTCCTCGCGCCCCAGGTCGAACACCTGCGCGATGTTCGGGTGGTTGAAGGCCGCGGTGATGCGCGCCTCGTCCAGGAACATGCGTTCGAACTGCGCATTGTCCCGCGCGTCCGGCAACACCCGCTTGATGACCACGTACTTGCGGAAGCCACCCGGACCCGAAGTGAAGCCCAGGAACAGCTCCGCCATGCCTCCTACGGAGAGCTGCGTGACGACCTCGTACTTCCCGATGCGCTCGCCCCGATAGAAGTCGATGGGGAAACCCTCCGCCGGCACCCCGCTGTCGGGGCACATCCCGCGCCAGACGATAACAGGCATGTACGGGGCGGACGTGTGGTGAGAACGGGCCTCCACCTGGGGTGGTTCCCGCATCCACCCGGAAGCTGTGGATGACCTGTGGACAGTGGGGGAGGGGCTGTGGAGAAACCCCGGTGTGGATCAACACCTGTGGGTTCCCGGGGATAACCGTCACTTTACCCACATGTAGCACATCCCGAATTCGTGAGTGTTCCCGGGAGGTTGCTGACTTGTCCCCAAGTCCGAGCTGCCTACTGCCACTACCAATAGATCAATACCTCTTATGAACCTTTAGAAGAAGCTGTCGGCGCTGGGGATGAAGTGCCTGTGGAAACCCAGGGCCGGTGGCCGGTGCCCCACCTCAAGCCAGCGCCAGGCGCAGCTGTTCGAGCAACGCAGGCAGCCGGGTCATCAGCTCCCGGTCCATCTCCTCCAATGCCCCGCGAAGGGCCGCCAGGTCCTCTGGGGCGCGTTCTGCGGTCACCATGCGCTGCAGGACCCTCAGGCGCTGATTGCGCTGCACCAGGCTGCCCAGGACGTCCTCCAGCTCATCGCTGAGGGCCGCGCCCAGGCGCAGGTCGTGCCCGATCAGCTCCCGGAGCTGCTCCACCAGGTACGTGAGGTCCCAGGATTCTGCGTATCCAGCACGGCGCGACATCTCACCCCAGCCCAGGCGGGTCGCCGGGCTCACTCCAGCGGCTGGGGCCGCAGCAGGCCCACGAGAGTGAGGCGCGAGCGGGACGGGTCCAGCTCCACGCTGACCTGGCAGCCGGCGACGTCCATCCGCAGCGTGTACGGGAACTCGGGGGGCAGCTGGCTTTCCTCCTGCCGGGCCAGCGCGGCCAGGCGGAACAGCTCGGCGAGCAGCTCCTGACGGGTCTCCGCCGCGAGCCCCTCCACGGCCGCCTGGAGGCCGCGTGGGATGAGCACGGTGAAGGCCTGCGATGACGAAGGGGCGCATGAGGAGGATGCGACAGAGGTCATGGCGTACCCCAGGTGCGAGAACCATACCCTTCCGGCATCCAACCATTTCGCGTGGTTGCAGCCTGTAGCAGTGGAACGGCCTGTAAAAAACACTGCCCCCCTCCCCGTCGACCCTGAAGTGTTGGGAGGTGGGACGTCGAGGGGGCGGGGCGTCCGCGGGGCCTTCTGGCGCGGGTATAGCCAGAGGGCACGGGGGGGAACGCCATGGCGCACGCAACGCAGGCGTCCCGGTACAGCGGCATTGTCTTGGCGCTGATGCTGGGGTTGGGAGCGGCGGCTTGTCGGGACACACCGTCCCTGTCGGGGGCGGAGGGGCGGTTGCGGTTGTCGGCACAGCGCGTGGACTTCCCGCACGCCTACCCGGGCACCCGGCGGGAGGCCGAGGTCCGCGTGGTGAATGGCGGCCGGGCCCCGTTGGACGTCACGTGGACGGACGTGACGGCCCCCTTCTCGTTGGAGGCGGCGCTGCCGGTCCGGGTGCTGGCGGGAGAGGTGCCGGTGCGTCTGCGCTTCGCGCCCGAAGCCGAAGGGACCTACGAGGTCATCCTCACCGGCACCGCGTCGGATGGCGGCCAGGTGCAGTTGGTGCTGGCGGGCGAGGCGAAGCCGGTGCCGGAGTGCTTCACGCCGGTGACGTGCGCGGCGGCCACCTTCGACCTGGTGACGGAGCGGTGCGTGGAGTCGGTGCTGCCGGACGGCACCGCGTGTGAGCCGGGCAATGCCTGCATCACCGGCGCCACCTGCCAGGCGGGACGCTGCCGGGGCGAGGAGCGCGCCTGTGACGACGGCAACGCCTGCACCACGGACGTGTGCCACGTGCTGGACGGGTGCCAGTCCGTGCCGGCGCCGCCCTGTCCCGCGGCCGGGCCGTGTCAGGTGGGGACGTGCGACCCGCGGCTGGGATGCGCCACGGCCCCCGCGCCGGACGGCACCCTCTGCGGCGCGGCCCAAGGCACCTGCGAGGACGCGGACGTGTGCCTGGATGGGGCCTGCGTGAAGCGCGACCTGCCGGAGGGGTTCCTGTGTGAAGCGGCCAGTCCGTGCCAGGCGTCGGGGCACTGCCGCGGCGGCGTGTGCGCGCGTCCCGCGGCGCAACCCCTGAAGGTGGATTGGGAGCACGACGCCCGGGCGGGAGAAGAGCACCTGCAGGACCTGCTGGTGGGGCCGGAAGGGGACGTGACGCTGTCGGGCTTCTACGGCACGCCCGTGCTGGACGCGGCGGGCAAGGGGCCTCCGGTGCGGGCCTCCCACCCGGCGCGCCGCTGCATGCTGTGGAACGACCGGCTCCTGTGCATGGACATGCCGATGGACGGGACGGTGTCGCTGCTGGAGCGCGACACGGGGACACCGCGGTGGACCTTCACCCTGGCCGACGCGCGGCCAGACTTCCGTGCCAGGACGCAGACGCTCTTCCTGGCGCGGCTGGCGGTGATGGCGCCGGACCGGCTGGCGGCCCTCTTCGAGGCCTACCCCACGGACCAGCGGCGCGACACGGCGTGCCGCATGTACTTCCTGGTGGTGCTGGATGCCTTCGGCCACATGGTGTCCGCGCGCGAGCTGACGGACCCACAGCTCGCCGAGTGCAACCACCCGCACCCGTATGGCCTCGCCTCGGACGCGGTGGGGGACCTCTACGTCGCCTTCGCGCCCACGCTGAACACGGGCGCGCCGCTGGCGTCGGGGGCGCCCTCGTTGCTGATGGCCTTCTCCTCGGACGGGGTGCCGCGCTGGCGGAGGACGGAGCCCCTGCGCGCGGGCGAGCTCGCGGTGGTGAACGGGCTGCTGCTGCCCGAATGGGGCTTCCAGGCGTTGAGCACCCGGGATGGGACACCGGTGGGGGAGCAGCTCGCCCAGCAGTTGGGCCGCGCGGTGGCCACCCCGGACGTGGTGGTGCCCAGCGCGTCGGGCACCACGGTGAACGCGGGGGTGGACAGCTTGAGCTCCACGCCGGCCGCCACGCAGCTGAAGGGCTTCCGGCTTCCGGACCTGGAGCCGGCGTGGCTGTACTCGCTGAAGGAAGGCCAGCACCTGACGACCAAGGAGCTCCGGCTGGCCACCTGGCCCAGGGGCGCGGGGCTTCCGCCCGAGACGCTGGTGCTGACGCACGCGGTGGCGGCCGACAACCAGCGGTTGCTGGTGGGCGTGCGCGCGCGGGATGGGGCGGAGGCCTTCCAGTGCCCGCTCGACTACGCGCCGCGCACGGTGCCGCAGTTGATGGAGCTGGGGCCCGGCGCCCTCTACCTGATGGATGGGGCCCTCAGTTGTGGCGAGTGCGATCCGCCCTTCGCCAACAGCCAGCCGCGCTTCATGCGCTTCCCCATGCCGGGGTTGCTGCCCGCGAACGCGCCCTGGCCCGGGACTTTCGGAGGACCGGGGCACGGGCACCATGAGAACGCGGCTCACTGAGCGGCGCGGCCCTTCACTGTGGAGAACTTGTGGGCGCTCGAGAGGATGCGCCCCTCGCGCAGCCAGCCCTGGTCATCCACGGTGAGCGGCGCGCCCACGGCGGTGACGCGCGCGGGGGCCTTGCGCGTGAGCCACCCGAGCCACGCGCACAGCGCCGCGTCCAACTGGTCATGGGTGGGAAGCTGGCCCGGCGGGAAGCGCAGTCCTCGCGCCTCCAGCACCGCCTGTCTTCGCGTCCGTCCCGCGTGAGACGTCTTCTTCCCCAACTTCTCCACAGACAGCGCGCGCCACGTCGCGCCGGGGAAGGCCTCGAAGAGGCGGGCCTCCTCCAGCGAGTCCGTGTCCACGTCCAACAGGGGATGCCCACCCCGAGCATGCAGCGCCGCGAACAGCAGCACCCCGCCCCGGACGAAGCCGGCGAAGGGACGTCCAGGCTGGGGCAGCACGTCGGGCGTGCGTCCCGGCGCGCGCAGGCATCGCTCCGCTTCGCGCACGGAGGCTCCCGGCCGGGCCAGCGCCTGGGGCCCATCGATGACGAGCACATCCTCCGGGTCCAAAGGAAATGCTGCGCGCAGCAGCTCCGGGGTGAAGCCGAGCGCCTTCGAGGGGACAGGCCACCGGAGCTCGGAGAAGCGCACCTGCCCCCGGGCATCCATCTCCGCCACGTCCACTGGCCGGGGAACGCGTGCGTACGGGTCCGTCAAATCCCAGCCCAGGAAGCGCATGGTGAGCTCAAGCCGGCGTAGCGGTTTCCCGCATATCGCGCTGCTTCATGACGCGCCCTGAAAGGAATTCAGTCTCCACCACGTCTGCTCACACTCGTCGTGAATGTGCAAATGCTATGGGTCCTCACCACATCCGGCCTGTCACGGTGCTTGTGGGAGTCAGAACCCGGCGGGTGGACAGGCCCCGCGCAGCCGATATTCTTCGCTCACCGTAGCGTTGGCGTTCGTGGACGGTATTCCACGGTGCCCATGCGCAGGCCGCTCGGGAAGCAACCCCCTTGTTCCCGGCGCTCGCGTGGAAGGAGTGCGGTTGCCCGGACGACCTTGGAGGTCCGGCGTGCGGCGGCTTCGTGGCATCGTGGGGGGCCCGCTCGGGCCCCGGGTGGAAGTCTCCCGGGGCCCGAGAGACCTCGTTCCAGACGCCGCTATGGTTCGGGTGTCTCCGCCGCCTGTTTCGCTTCCACGCGCGTGAAGGACAGCAGGTAGGCGGGCTCGTCTCGCGTGCTCGCCTGTATCAACTCCTCCGTCAGCGCATGCAGGGGCCAGCGGTCCATGGACGCCTTGCGGAAGAGGGCCACCGCGCCCTCCAGCGCCTCGATTCGCGCCAGCGCCTCTTCACGCCCGGCTTCGTCGCCCATGTCCTGGGCGCCGCCGCGGACGAGCTGCAGGCCCACCACGCGCTCCACCATGGTGGGTTGTTCGGCCATGCGCGTGCCGATGTCACGGGTGATGCGGCCCAGCCGCTTCCGGCCCTCGGGGGACAGCGAGCCGCGCGTGCCCACGTTGCGCGTGCGCAGCACCCATGAGCCCCGGTCCGTCACGCTGTGGGCCGCCACCGCCATCGCCGTGGCGCTGACATCCGGCACCCCGGAGCCCTCCAGCAGCTTCCGGGCTTCCTCGTACGTGCGGGTGAAGACGCCCTCGCGCCACACGGGCAGGGCGGCCACCTGCTCCAGGCGGTCGATCTCCGCCGCGCTCATCTCCGAGCCCGGCTCCGTGTCTCCCAGGAGCAGCAGCAACTGAATCTGCATGGCGCGTGGGTTCGCGGCCGCCAGCGCCTCCAGCTTCTGGCGGAACACCGTGCGCGCTTCGTCGTGGGAGGACTGCGGCAAGGCCTCGCCCCGGAGCACGTCCATCACCGCCACGAAGAGGGACGGGTCCTCCAGCCGAGGCACCTGCCGCAGCAGGAAGAGCGCCTTGTCCGCGTCCAGTCGCGGGCTGCCCAGGGCGAGCATCAGCCTCACGTCATCCGACGCGGCACGCTCCCAGGCGGCCTTCGCCGCGGCGGCAATGGCCGGGTCGGGCGGCAGCGGTGTGGCTCCGGGAAGCAGCTCGCTCTGCTGAAGGTCGGGCTGGCCCAGGTCCACCCAGGCCTGGCGGAATGCCTGTTGCCAGTCCATGCCGGGCGTGCGCCGCAGCTCGCGCAGCCGCGCCAGCAGCTTTGCTTCCGGAGCGCCCGGGGCGGCGGCCTCCAGCCGGCGGAGCGCGTCGCTGGCCTCGGTGTCCTGGCCTTCCTCCAGCGCGAGACAGGCCTTCACGAGGAGCGCCGGAGCATGTTGGGGCGCCAGCTTCAGCGCGGCCGCCAGTGCCTCATGCGCCTGGGCCCGCTGTCCCGTCGCGGCGGCCCGAGCGGCGCGGTCCGTCTGGACCAGCACCTCCATGGGGGCCTGGGACTTCGCCTTGGGCGCCTCATGCGCGTGGTCCGCGTGGGACTCGCCATGCGCGTCGTGCGTGTCCAACGGGGTGGAACCGGGCGATGGAGGCCGTGGGCTCCACAGGAAGAGCCCTCCGGCCAACACCGCCACGCCGACGCCCGCGCCTCCCCACAGGAGCTTGCCGCGACGCCGAGGCGCCGGGGCGTTATCGGAGGAAGGGAGGGGAGGCGTCATCGGGCGGGAATCTCCGCGAGGGGT